>NZ_JAZQIJ010000158.1:0-10004 GCF_045541095.1 Methanobrevibacter sp. | reverse complement strand
ATAAAATTAAAAATATATATTGAATCATCGTATTATGAAGACAAATTAACATCATAGCAAATCGCTTTGATTATACATAAAAGAAATTTTATCAAAAATTGAAATCCCTAACGAGATAAACATCCCTAATTTTAAAAAATTTTTACTCTAAACAATAACAACAGAATTTTTTCAAAGATTAATTAATAATTAATTTAAGGCTAAGTAATACTGACCGAAAGAAAATATCGAAACCTTAATGACTCATCATATAATATTATTATATATGAAAGTTGGACAGATCGATGCAATAAATTATAAGAACGGCAAAGCGGAAGAAGTAAAAGAAAAAGTAGTTCTTGATGAAACAATAACATTAACCATCAACAATGAAATAAGCAGAAGCTTGTCAGCAATAGAAGATTCCCTTAAGGAATTTGCAGTAGGTTATCTTTTCAATGAAAACATGGTAAAATCCATGGAAGACATTAAAAGAATCGAAGTGGACGGAGTTCAAATCAATGCAGAAATTGACGATACCCTGCTTAAAACAAATGAAACTGTTTTGTGTTCAGATTCCGCCGGAGGATGGAGAAGTAAAATAAAACATGTGAACCCTGTTGAATCAACTTTCCAGGTCCATGTAAGCGAACTTATCGACAGGATTGAAGAGCTGAAAAACAATGCCGAAATCTGGCAGGCAACAGGAGGAACACATGTGGCCGGAATAGTCTACAAGGATCAATTCATTGTTAAAGAAGACGTCAGTCGACATGTAGCCGTTGACAAAGTAATTGGATACGGTCTGTTGAATGGCTTTGATTTGGCCAACAGCTATGTTATTTACAGTGGAAGAATGCCTGCAGATATGGTAATCAAAATGACAAGAGCCGGCGTTCCAATATTAGCATCAAATGCTGCGCCTGCCAATTCAGGATATAATATTGCAAAAAAAGGAAATGTTACATTGGTTGGATTTTTAAGAGGCCAACGATGTAATGTATATAATAATCAAAATAGAGTAATTTTTGACTGAATTACTCTAAAACAGTGTGTCTTGCCTTAAGGTCGCTTTCAGTTTGTTCCATCTTTTCCATCAGTTCAGACACAACGGCGTCCAAAAATACCAGAGTTGTCAGTTCGAATGCTGTTCCAAGAGGGGTGAGTGAAGTGTAGTTACCATGGATTTGACGTTTCATATAATTTTGATCGTCAACTTCCTGTTTGGTTCTTCCCTTAACAAAAATATAACCATCAGCCAATTTTCCAAGTCTGGATTCAGGATAAGAGGTAACAGCAAGAACCTTGGAGCCTCTATCTTTAGCTATTTCTGCAGCGGAAACTATTGTATTTGTTTCACCTGAACCTGAAATAGCTATTATGCAGTCATTTTTATGAATAGCCGGAGAGATTGTTTCGCCAACAACATATGCACTGATTCCCAAATGCATCAGTCTCATGGCAAATGCCTTTGCAGCAAGACCTGAACGTCCCGCACCAGTTACAAAAACATTGTTTGAAGCCATAATTATGTCTTCAAAGTTATCTATTACATCCTCTTCCAAATACTCAACAGCATTATTGATATTATCAAGTATTGCCCCAATTGAATCTTTCATTATTTCCATTCTATCTATTCCCAAAAAAGTTAAAAAATGTATAATTATATTATGATTGAAACTTTAATATATAATTAATGAAAATTCAATCCAACGGGTTAATCAGTCTGGAAATAAATGGTGAAGTTTATGGCTATAAACTGTACCAAAGTTTAGAATCCTTATCACGTACAAAATCCCAAAGGCAATCCGCTAAAGAGTTAAATATTTCTCATACAGTATTCAACAGAAGATTACTTAAGGCAGAAGAGAAACTGGGCGTGAAAATTACTCAAAAAGTCGGCAATGGAACACTGCTTACAAAAGAAGGCATACAGCTTCTGGAAGAATTTCAGAAATATATTGTCAAAATCGAAAAAACAAACAACATCAACATAGCCGGCGGCCACATCAGTTCGGGGCTTCTGGACAGCATAAGAAATCCCTACAACACAAATATCTACAGCAGCAGCGACAGGGATGCATTTGAACTGGCCAGACGAGGAGCCGTGGACATCTTAACTCTTGACGACCCGCTCATTGCTTATGAAAGGGACATTGACTTTACCCCAATAGCCTACGATTATCTTGTTTTGATTTCAAGCCCCGACTGCGATGAGATTACAAGCATCAACGACCTTAATGACCTTGATTTTGTGAACGTTACCGGTTCTGCACAAAGGCTTGCATGGACCTCCCTGAAGCACTACGATATAAACTACAATATCAAATACAAACTAAATTCACAATTTGATGCCTTCAAACTGGTAAGGAATTCCCGCAACCTTCATTGCTTTTTGAATGCCAGTTATTTCAAGGGAAATGAACTTTTAAAGTTTGATACACGACATGTAATCAGTCTGATAAAAGTTAACGATGACAAACCTGCCATTGATGAATTCATTGATTATATATTGAGTGAAGGGCGCGAAGATATTAAAAACCAGGGTTTTGAACCTATCTAGATATTACTTATCAAATGCTCTCGGCAAAATGAAAGGTTATATAATAATTATAATATAATATATGATTTTGTGTTTGCGTGACATTACATATTTTCACTTTTCAAAAGATTAAATAATGATAAAACACAATATTAAAATGACAAATAAAAAGGCGATATTATGGTTAAAAACAGAGATTTACTAGCAATTGGTCACTCTGCTCATGATTACATTATTAGAGTGCCAGAATTTCCAAAAGCAAACTTTGCAGCACCTATAACCGATATGAAAACCTTCAATGGCGGTGCAGCTGCGAATGTTGCATGTGTTGGGGCCAAATTGGGATTAAAAACCTCCCTAGTTTCTGCAGTTGGTGGGGACTTTAAAAAATCCGAATATTTTGAACATATGCAAAACTTAGGAATTGACACTGATTCATTAATTATTGTTCCGGGTGAAAAAACTCCTACAGCATTTGTCCTTACAGATGACAACGATGACCAAATCAGTTACTTCTATTGGGGTGCAGCATGCGGATTTGAAGAAGCTAAAGCTCCTACATCTGCAATAAAAAATGCTGAAGCAATACACCTTGCAACAGGTGAACCTACATTCAATTGGAGATGTTCCGAAGAAGCTAAAAATGAAGATTTGCTTGTCTCATTCGATCCTGGTCAGGACCTTGGGATGTATGACAACAAAAAATTGACTGACGTGTTGAAAAACACTACAATCCTATTTGGAAACCATCATGAAATTGAAAGAATCCTGGAAGCTTTAGAAGTGGATTTACAGGGACTTAGAGAATTAGGACCAAAAATCATTGTAAAAACCTGTGGAGCTCACGGTAGTGAAATCTACTCAAATGAAGACAAGATACAGATTGATGCCATTAAAACTGAAGCTGTTGACCCAACAGGAGCTGGCGATTCCTACAGGGCAGGATTTTTATCAAGATTCCTGAACGGAGAATCAATCGAAGAATCTGCAAAATTCGCTTCAACCGTTTCATCATTCATCATTGAGCAACAAGGTTGTCAAACCAACATGCCTAGCTTTGATGATGCGTTTGAAAGAATGAATGAATTCTACTAGATTCATTCTATTTTTTATTTTTTAAAGTTAACTTTATTTTTATCAATAAGTCTTTAATTTTGAAATATCAAATCGTGAATAACTATTTTTTAAAAAATGATTTATATTTATCAATAAAGTTTGAATTAAGATTAATCCTATTAATTTAAATACTATTAAATAAAAATAACAGATTATCAACTAAATATGAGATTAATATAAAATAAATTTGACTGTTTTAAATCTATATTGAGGAGGACAAAGTAATGACCCAAATTAGTGATGCAAAAAAAGGCATTTTAACTGATGAAATGAAACATGTCGCTAAAATAGAAGGTGTTTCAGAAGATTTCATCTTAAAATCAGTAGCTAAAGGAACTATAGTAATACCAGGAAACGTTCACAGAGATATTGATGCAGCAGGTATCGGTGCAGGTTTAAGAACCAAAGTAAATGCAACCGTCGGTACCTCAACTGATATTGTTAATTTTGATGAAGAAGTATTAAAAGCACAGATTGCAATCGACAACGGCGCAGACTGTTTGATGGAATTGAGTATCGGAGGAGACCTGGACGTTATAAGAAGAAGAGTACTGGATATGTCTCCTTTACCAGTAGGATCAGTACCAGTTTATCAGGCAGCTATTGAAAGTATCAGAGAACACGGTTCAGTAGTTGACATGGATGAAGATGACCTGTTCAATGCTATCGAAAAGCAAGCAAAAGATGGTATTGACTTTATGGCAATCCACAGCAGTATCAACATTGAAACCTTAACCAGACTCAAAAGACAAGGCCGTGTAACCGGACTCGTATCCCGTGGAGGATCATTCATGTCCGGATGGATTGTTGAAAACGAAAAGGAAAACCCATTATATGAAAACTTCGATTACGTTTTAGAAATTGCAAAAGAACATGACGTTGTTCTTTCCCTTGCAAACGGTATGAGAGCAGGATCTATTGCTGATTCAACAGACAGGGCACAAATCCAAGAATTGATCATTTTAGGAGAATTAATCGATAGATCACGTGAAGCCGGAGTACAATGTATGATTGAAGGGCCTGGACACATTCCAATTAATGAAATTCCAACAAACGTAATGATTCAAAAGAAAATGTGTTCCAACGCTCCTTTCTACATGTTAGGGCCTATTGTATGTGACGTGGCACCAGGTTACGACCACATCGTATCTGCAATCGGTGCTGCATCCTCTGCAAAAGCCGGAGCAGACTTCATCTGTTATGTAACTCCTGCAGAACACTTAGCTCTCCCTAACCCAGATGATGTGAGAGAAGGTGTAATTGCTACAAAAATAGGAGCTTATGCTGGAGACCTTGCAACCGGCCAAATCGACGGTTCACAAGATTTAGCAATGGCTGAAGCAAGAAAAAGACTCGACTGGGAAGCACAATATGAATGTGCAATGTTCCCTAATGCTGCACGTGCAAAAAGAGACCAAAGACCTCCTGAAGAGGAAGACACATGTACAATGTGCGGTAACTACTGTGCAGTGAAAATCGTTAACGAATGGTTAGACCAATCAGATTCTGACCTAATTAAATAGATATTTTTATCTATTTACTTCTTTTTTTATTTTTTAAGATTTAAATTGAAAAAACTATTACTATTTTTCTTGACTCGATTAATTAGTAAATTTAAATCCCGGATTCTGCAAAGCCAAAAATTTTAAGGATATTATATGCAATTATTTTGAATATAATTTATTCAAAAAATGTTGTATAATATTTTTAAGGTGAAAAAATGAATAAAAAAATATTAATGATAGGTGTTGCATTACTTGCAATCTGCATTTCAGTAGGTGCAGTAAGCGCATGGGAATGGAATTTCTCCTCCAGCTCCAGCTCTAGCTCCGACGGAGGCGACATAAGTTTTGAAAATGGTGTATTAAAATTACAAGGAGTTGAATTTAAAATCCCTGAAGGATACAAACAAAACGAAAGCGGACAAAAATTAGCTGAAGATGCACCAAACATACAAGGTGCTAAAGCTTCATTAACAGAATTCGTTAAAGATGGAAAATCAATTATCACAAAAGTATTCTTCTTCCCAGACAACAGTGGTAAAATCACAAACTTAACCACTTCCGAACCAGGATATGAAAATAAAACCATAGGAGGAATTGATGGAATTTTCAACCCTAATGCATATGGAGACAATACTCCAACATTCAGATACATCACTGACGGCAAATTAGTAGAAATTAATGCCCCAGATGAAGCAACAATCGAATCCGTTCTTAAAAAATAAATAACAAAAAAAGATAAATCTATATGATTTATCTCTTATTTTTTTACACCACAATTTTATACTATTTTTCAAATTTCCTAAATGGTTAATGTTTAAATCTTTTCAAAACAGATAATTATTTAGGAGATGTTGAAATGGAATCAATTAAAGATGCTTCCAAAGACGAATTGATTGAGACAATTGAGTCTTTAAAAGCGGAAAATGAAAAAACCAAAGACGAACTGATGCAGAAGGTCAGACACCTTGAAAGTGAACAGTTAAAATCAAACGTTAGCAACCGCCAGCTTGAGGGAAAAATCAAAGAGCTTAAAGGTGAAATAAACTCCTTTAAAAAAAACCCGTTAATTCTTGCAACAATCACAGAAGTATTTGATGACAATCAGGTTGGAATCAAGGGAAATGTCGGCCATGAATTTCTTGTAAACTATCCAAAATCCATCAATACTGAATTTCTTGAACCCGGCGCCAGAGTGGCCCTGAACCAAAATACACTAACAGTTGTTAATGTTTTTCCAAGAAAAAAGGATGAAAACATTACCGCCATGGAAATTGAGGAAAAACCAAACGTTACATACGACGACATCGGCGGACTTGAAAAGCAGATCACTGAAATCAAGGAAACAGTCGAACTTCCAATTAAAAACCCTGAAATTTTTGAAGAAATTGGAATAGACCCGCCAAAGGGAATCCTGCTTTATGGAACACCGGGAACAGGAAAGACCTTGCTTGCAAAGGCCGTGGCAAACAACACCAATGCAAGATTCATTAAATTAGTGGCATCGGAATTCGTCAACAAATATCTGGGTGAGGGTTCAAGATACGTTCGTGAAGTCTTTGAACTTGCACGTGAAAAGACACCAGCAATAATATTCATCGATGAGATTGATGCAATCGGAACCAAAAGGGTTGGTGACAACAGCGGTGCTGACAGGGAAGTCCAAAGGACACTGATGCAACTTTTAGCGGAACTTGACGGTTTTGACCAGAGAGGAGATGTTGGAATAATAGCTGCAACAAACAGACCTGACATTCTTGATGACGCTCTTTTAAGACCTGGCAGGTTCGACAGGACAATCGAAGTGCCTAACCCTTCAGAAGAAGGCAGAAAGCAAATCCTAAAAATCCACACCGAAAGGATGAAACTTGACAATATCGATTTTGACGTTATAGCTCACATCACCCAAGGACTGTCAGGAGCAGATTTGAAGGCAATATGTACGGAAGCCGGAATGTTTGCAATAAGGTCCAAAAGAAAAAAGGTCATTTCAAAAGATTTCCTGGATGCAATCGACAAGATTTTAGGAAACATCAATGTTAACTAACCCATACTAATTTTAAAATAGCTATTATTTAAGTAATAGTTTCTACTATATTTTATTAATATTCAATTTATTTTTAATAATTAGGAAATATAGTGGATAGAATGAGGTCGAAAATATTTTTATTGATAAACATAATTTTACTAGCAACTGTCACTTTGGGAGTTGCAAGCGCAGCGGACAATTCTACAAATGATTTGAATTTGGAATTTGAAGAGATTGATGAAATTGAGATAGGAAAACCTATTAAAAGCAGCTTTGAGGATTCTTCACTCTTAAGCGATGAAGAAAAAATAACACCGAATCTGACTGTCAAGCCAACAGAGAAATCCTATAAATACGGAGCCGATGCAACCATAACCATCAAATTGAGTGAAGGCGACATTGGAATTGACGGTGAAGTGCAGGCAACCATTGACAACACCACATACCCAATAGTTATAACCAATGGAGATGGAAGACTGACAATTCCAAATATGGAAACAGGAACATATCCTGTCACAGTCAAGTACAACGGCACCGACAGATATGAATCAGTGACAAACACCGATGCAACAATTGTAATTGAGAAATCCAGAAAGGTTACAGGCAATGTCACCATTGAAAACACCACCTATGGAAATCCGGCAATCCTTAAAATTACAAATTTCAGTGATGTCGACGGGAACCCGGTATCAGCATATGGCGGTTTTCAACTTGTAGGGCCTGCACATCCCTACGGTTCCATTTATGTAAAAAAAGGGTCACTGACAACACAGTTCAATGATTTGCCTGCAGGAAACTACAGCGCATGGATTGTTTTCGGAAATAGCATTGGGGGAAAATACGAATTTGAAAACTATGTAGTTGACTTCGTTGTAAATAAGGCGCCTATGATTTTAACTTCAGAAATACTTGACGACATATACAACACCAAAACTTTAAAAATCAAAGCAGCCGACCTCAAAAACAAACTGATATCCGGAAAAATCAACCTTACCCTAGATGATGAGACATTAATGTTAGATGAAAACATTACAGGAGAACTGAATATAGGATTGAATAGCCTTAAAAAAGGTACACATTCAATTAAAATAATATTTGACGATGCAAATTATGAAAAAACAATTAATACAAAAGAAATAACCATTGAAAAGGAAATTACCTCAGTAAATCTGACAGCGAAATATTCCACAGCCGGTGAAAATGCAATTGTAAACATCAATGTTTTAAATGCAACAGGAAAAGTCAGCGTCATTTTAAACGGCAGGGAGGAAATACTCACTCTTGATAAAAAGGGAAATGCAAAATATGTCATCAGAAACATTGCTCCGGGAGATTATTTTGTAACCGCAATCTACCATGGAGATGACAACTACGGATTTGCAAGTGCCCAAACAAGTTTTAACATTGATAAATTGAACAGTTCAATTACAATAAATGCAACAGACAGCAAAATTGGCGAAAATACCCCAGTCAGAGTAAATGTCAGTGAAGGTGCAACAGGAATCGTCATAATTGACATTAACGGCAGCGAATATGCAATCAACTTAAGTGAAACAAATAGCATAAGCGTTGAATTAGAAAGTGCGGGCACATATGAAATTGTAGCAACATACTTTGGCGATGAGATCTACAAGCAAAGCTCAAGCAGTGCAAATGTTGTCGTGAGTGATAAGCTTCCTGCAAACATCAGCGTCAGTATTCCTGAAAGGATTGAATCAGGAGATGAAGTCCATATCGACGTTGGTGCAGATACAGATGCTAAATTAACAGTATACATCAATGATGAAATCATCACCAGCGAAAACATGACCCTTAAAGCAGGAATCTACAACATTACAGTTGTTGCTTTAGAAAATGAAAACTACAAATCCGAAACTTATTTTAAAATGTTTGAAGTGACTAAAAAAGACCCTTCAATCAATATAACCCCAATAGACAACGTGAAAATCGGAGATTTCATTTCCGTTAATGTTGAAAGTGAAAGCGACGGCGAAATAACCGTTAAAATAAACGGTGAGAAATTAGTTGGGGATTATGAGATAAAGACATCCGGAGCCTATACAGTCACAGCTGAAAGCAGCGAAACAGACAATTACAAAAAAGGTTTTGAAACCTATGCATTCAATGTTGAAGAAGAGCCAATAGAACCAAAAAATGATCCGGTTATCGTCATTGAAATTCCGGAAGATATTGAATCTGGCGACACAGTTTTAGTCAATTTAAGTGTTTTAAATGCAACCGGAAACATTACAATTATCCTTGATGGTACTGAGATAATCAAAACTCTTGAAAATAGTCGTGCACACATTAACATCGAAAACATCACAACAGGAACACACACAATCACTGCAATATACTACGGTGATGAAACCCACAATCCTTCACACAACACAACAAACATCGAAATAACTGAAGAAATCACACCAGAACCAGAAAAACAAAACACAACAATAACAATCACAACACCTGAAGAGATAAAAACCGGAGATACAATCAACATAAACATAAGCATTGCAAATGCAACCGGAAACGTTACAATCATCTTTGATGGTGATGAAAGCTCATTGACACTGGAAAACGGCACAGCAAAACTCCATGTGGAAAACATTACCTCTGGAAAACACACAATCACCACCATATACTACGGCGATGAAACATACAATCCTGCACACAATACCGTAAACATCGAAATAGCTGAAGAAATCATACCCCAACCGGAAAAACAAAACACAACAATAACAATCATAGTTCCAGAAAACATAAAAGTAGGAGATGCTCTTGACATAAACATAAGCATTGCAAATGCGACAGGAAACATCTCCATTTTCATTGATGG
>NZ_JAZQIJ010000157.1:0-4403 GCF_045541095.1 Methanobrevibacter sp. | reverse complement strand
TAATAAAATTATATTATTAATATTATCAATCAAAAAAAGGACTGTTAAAAATGAACTTACTATGGTTTTATGTTGCTATTGTTTTAGCTTTAAGTGATATACTGCACACACAACTAATGTGGAAGGTATTAAATAACTTTTACATTATTCTGGGTGGCTTAATCCAACAGACAACTAAAACAACATGGCAGACTTGGTTAGCACATGAAATAATGGAAGCAGGATTCCATTTTGTTATCCTATCAATTGTTTTCTTAAACCCTATTATAGGAATTGAAGCAGCCCTTATTCATTTTGTAATAGATGTCTCACACACAATTTTAGTGCGTGACATGAGCGAAATAGCTCACAGAGCGCTTCACTTTGTAGTCGAGTCTCTATTTTTCATGCTGATTTATGGATTGTAAAAATTTAAAATGGAGTTATTAAATGCCAGTTATAACATTCAAATATCAAGATTTAAAAGATTTAGGAATAGATATGGATAAAGACGAACTGATAGACACCTTACCTATGATGTCAAGTGACATTGAGGACTTTGACGATGAGGAAATCAAGGTGGAATTCTTCCCTAACAGACCAGATAACCTGTCTGTTGAAGGAGTAGCTAGATCTTTTAAAGGATTTATTGGTCAAGAAACTGGTTTTCCCGACTATCAAGTTGAAGAGTCAGGAGAAATTGTAGAGGTTGACAGCGAAGTTGCAAAAATCAGACCATACATTGCATTTGCAAAAATAGAAGGTGTTGACTTCAGCGGAGACAAGCTCAAATACGTTATGGATTTCCAGGAAAGCCTTCACTGGGTAATCGGAAGGGACAGGAAAAAGGTTGCAATCGGTATCCACAATGCAGATGTTGTAAAAGCTCCATACAAATACATTGCAACACCTAAAGATGAAAATGCATTTGTAGCACTTGAAAAAGAAACTCCAATGACTCCGCAAGAAATCCTAACAGAACATGACAAAGGAAAAGCTTACGCTCATTTAATTGAAGATTTTGATAAATACCCATTAATTTTGGATTGTGATGACAACGTATTGTCCATGCCACCAATCATCAACGGGGAGCTTACCAAACTCAGGGAAGATACAAAAAACATCATTGTTGATGTGACAGGTACTGATGAAAGAGCAGTTAACCAAACATTGAACATTATCTGTTCATCATTTGCCGAAGTCGGCGGACAAATAAAAAGCATGGAAGTCAAATACGAAGATAAAACCATCACAAGCCCTACTTTAGCTCCGCAATTTATGAATGTACATGTTGATACCGCAAACAATTTAATTGGTGGTTTGACTCTGACTGCTGAAGATGTTAAAGAATTGCTTTTAAAAGCTCGTTTTGATGCAGAAATTCTAAATGACAATGAACTGAAAGTAAAAATTCCATCCTACAGGGTCGACATTTTACATGAAGTGGATATCGTTGAAAACATTGCAGTGCAGTACCACATAAATGACGTTGTTGCAGAACTGCCTGACATCAACACTGTCGCTTATGAAAACAACTGGTTTAAGGCCGAAAGCACAATCCGTGAAGTGATGGTGGGATTAGGATTTCAGGAAATCATGAGTCTCATGCTTACAAGCGAAGAGGCACATTACGTAAAAATGAACCAAACTGAAAAAGACCATGTTCAGGTTGCAAAACCTATTACAATCGACAGAACCATGATCAGAACCAGTTTAATCAATAGTTTAATGGAATTTTTAGAAGACAACAAGGATAAAGACCTTCCACAGAAACTTTTTGAAATAGGTGATGTTTTATACCTTGATGAAACTAAAGAAAACAAGACCGTTGCCTCTAAAAAACTGGCAGGTGTAATATGCCATTCCAGCGCAAACTTTACTGAAATAAAATCCGTTGTTACAAACGTTTTGGCTAACCTCGGATACTCCATGGAAATATCCGACAGCGAAAACAAGACTTTCATTGCAGGCCGTGTTGCTGATGTAAAAGGTTCAGCCGAAAACGGATCTGTTGAAGGATTCTTCGGTGAAATATCACCTGAAGTGATTACCAACTTTACCTTAGACCAGCCGGTTATTGCATTTGAAATTGAATTTATCAATTAAATTCTTTTTCAATACCACAATTTTCTCATCTGTGTTTCCATTTCGGAGTAATTGCTCACTCCATGAGAAGCATCAGGATTATTAAAAATAACTATAAAAATTAATAGGATTATTATAATTCCTATTAAAATTATTGTCCATTTTTTCAATTATTCACCAACCATTGTCAAAGTTACTGTTCTTGAGTGTCTTGGTCCATCTAATTCTATGAAAAAAACTGACTGCCATGTGCCAAGGTCAAGCTTAGCATTTTTAACGGGTAAAGTTTCGCTTGACGAAAGCAAAAATGATTTAAGATGAGACCTTGCATTGTTATCTATTCTGTCATGTTCATAGCTGAACTTATCTGTGACTATTTCATTCAACATGAATTCAAGATCGGATAAAAGGCCCTTTTCATTTTCATTTACGACAATTGCAGAGGTGGAATGTCTTGAAAAAATGGAAACTATTCCCTCTTCAATGTCAATCAGTTCATTGATTTTGGATGTGATGTCAATGATTTCAAAATTCTTTGATGTGTTGATTTTGATTGAACTAGTTTTTGTTGTCATTGATAATAATTATATTAAAACAAGTATAAAAAGAAAAAAAAGAAAATGAAATTTTAATCAAATTCACTTTTGTTTCTATATCCATAGACTAGGCAACCCAAAAGAGATATGATACTCAACACGACAAGACCGGATGTATCTGTAACCTCTTTGGAAATTTTGCTTTTAGGAACTATCTCATATGCCTTACCCTCTTCGGACACTTCACCTTCACTGGCGTCACCGGCACTTACATCACCTTTTGTTTGGACATCCTGGCCATTGTCAGATGAATCCCTCAAATCGCCTGATGCATTTGTTCCAAACACACCGGAATTCCTATTTGAAGAGTAATGAGCACTGGTGGCATTGCCGTTTTCTACATTCCCAATGCCTTTTGCAACACCGCCGTTGTCAGAATCTGTTGAAATTTTTGAACTTGTTCCTGACGCTCCCCGTTTTCCGTCGGTTGCATCAGATGTTTTTGAGTCTTCATTATTGCCCTTTTCACCTGCAGCAGTGTGATATTTGTAGGTAACCGGACGGCCCCCAACCATGACATCGACATCATATTCCTTATCGGGATCAAGGTTGGCTTCAATAGTGGCCTTACCGTTAACAAATCTTGCAGTAAAAGTGTTTCCATTAATGTTAACTTTGGTATCGAATGTTCCAAATTCTTTGACTGCTTCACCACTGGTATCATACATCTGTAAACCAATTCCGTTTTTGATTGAAACTGTTCCCATTTTCATGATTCCTGCAAGAAGCATCGGACAGACAAAAGTATTTTCATCATCAGTTGAATCAAACCAGTTATCTCCCAATTTAAATGTCGGCAATTCAGGATTGTTTTTTGCCTGATAACCTTCATTGTGGGCTAAAACATTACCTTTGACTTCCAGCCTTGAAGGGTTACCTTCCTTTGATGTTTTAAAGTCGGCACCGAACAGCAATCCGTTTCCACTTTCAAATGCTCCCAGTTCATAATCAGTATCCTTTCTGTTATAGGTAAATGAGTTCGCATTGATTACATCAAAGCTTGACTGTGAATCTATATAAATTCCGTTGGGATTTTCATAGGCATCATTATGCTTTATGGTATTTCCAACAGATGCATTATACAGTGAAATTCCATTGAAACCGTTATGGTGAACCGCATTGTAGGTAATATTGCAGAAGAAAATGTTGGAAGTTTCAATTCCTGATCGTCCATTAGAGGAAAAATCATTTTTTGAAATTTGAGAGTTTGCAACATCTTTAAGCTGGATACCGTTAAATTCGGCTTCGGAAACATTGTTGTCAGTAATGATAACTCCTTTTGCATTCTTAATCAAAATGGCATTTCCTCCCCCAGTTACAACATTATGCTTTATGGTTGTATTGTCTGATGAGTCTACAATTATCCCACAGTCACTCTCATGGGAAATAATTGTTATGCCTGATAAGACACTGCCTGCACCATTTGATGTGAAGTAAAATCCAAAAGTATCGGTTATTCCAAGGTTTTTGGCTTTTGAGCTTATCTGATTGGAAGAATAGACTTTTGAATTGACATGAGAAACAATATTCAGTTTCTTATCAACGACTAAAGAAATGTCCTTGTAATTTCTGTCAGTAAATTCAAAAGTATCTCCTTCACAGGCCCCATCAAATATTGTCTGAATGTCATCATTGCTTAAGTTTGAAGCAATCGGATGAACATTATGGCTTGAGGTGCCGTTGACATCAGCAGCACTGACCGCCGAAAGCATGAATAAACCGATTATGCATATAAGTCGGATC
>NZ_JAZQIJ010000156.1:0-7124 GCF_045541095.1 Methanobrevibacter sp. | reverse complement strand
TATATAAATAAAAATAAAAAATAATTGAAATATTATAAAATTAATATAATTAATTATTAGTACTTTGAATAATCAACAACTTGTTGATTGAATCCAAAACGGCCAAAATACTGGCCATAACAATATCCTGATTTGTGGATCTGCCGGTGGATTTGTTTCCCTCAGGGTCTGATGTTACAACAAACACCTCAGCCAAAGCATCTGTTCCACCTGTAATAGCTTCAAGATTATATTCCTCAAGATTGATATCCAATGTATCAGAAATCAAGCTCTGAATAGCATTGATTGAAGCATCGACAGGACCTACACCAGTGCTGGCAGCCTCTTTTTCAACTCCACTAATTTCAAGCTTTACTGTAGCGGTTGGAGACACATTACTTCCTAAAGACAATCCCAAGCCTTTTAAGACTATAGGTGTCTCACGAGCAGATGAAAGTTCAGTAATTGCCAAAGCAATCAAATCATCATCTGTAACACATTTTCCTGAGTCTCCTAAAGATTTGATTTGAGAAAATACATTATTAAATTGCACATCATCCAAATCCAGGTGATATTTCTTAAGTTTAGCCTTGACAGAATTTGCACCCGTGTGTTTACCTAGAATAATTCGTCTTGAATGACCAACACTTTCCGGAGAAATCGGTTCATATGTAGATGCATTGTTCAATATTCCATGAACATGAATTCCTGATTCATGTGCAAAAGCATTGTCCCCGACAATAGGTTTATTGACCGGCATCTTTACACCTGTAAGACGGCCAACCAAATTAGACAAACTGTAAAGCCGTGTGGTATCCAAACCCAAATCTATACCATATGCCGCTTTCAATGTTACAACAAGTTCTTCAAGAGAACAGTTTCCAGTTCTCTCGCCCAAACCATTGACTGTTACATGAGCCTGATTTGCACCACGTTCAATGGCCACTATAGTATTGGCTGTGGCCAGACCGAAATCATTGTGAAAATGAACACTAAGCGGAGTTTCGAAATTAGTTTTTATATCATTGACCAATGCGTAAGTTGTGATTGGTGTTAATATTCCGACGGTATCCGGAAGATCAATAAAATCAACCCCCGCATCAACAACACTGTTAAATACTTCATATAAAAAGTCATACTCTGTTCTGGTACCGTCTTCTGCGGAAAATTCAACAGTCAAACCATGGTCCTTGGCATACTCTACACCGCCAACGGCAGTATCGATGATTTCTTCTTTACTCATTTTTAATTTATAATCACGATGAAGCGGAGAAGTACCTAAAAATGTGTGAACATAATCCAAATCCGAATCTAAAACAGCATCAATATCTTGTTTTAAAGAACGTGCCAGACCTACAACTGTTGTATCCAAGTCCATTGATTTGATTTTACGGCAAGCTAACAATTCGCCTTTGGAAGCCGCAGGAAAACCAACTTCAATCTTGTGGACACCCAAATTGTTAAGTTTTCTGGCAATCTGCATTTTTTCATCGACAGTCAAAGCAACCCCCGGAGTCTGTTCACCATCTCTAAGAGTAGTATCGAAAATAAATAACCTGTTTGATATGTTCATATACTCTTTTTTAAGCCTTTCCATGTTCAAGTCCATTGAAATTACTCTCCATAAGTACTATTTAAAAATCAATAGATATAAATTTTTTAAAAAATTAAATAAAGTAGAAAATTATTTTCTACTTCTTATTTTTCTCAACACAACTACCGCAACTATTATTACAATTATTAAAACTCCAATGGAGTAGAACAGCTGCATTGAACCAGGTACCTCATATTTTTCGATATTCAATGAATAGATTTGACCTGAATCGTCACCGAAAAACATGCTGTTTCCATTCATTACAGCAGAAGATGTAATAGCTGAGTTGAAAAGGAATGTTCCAGGGTTATAGTTAAACTCTTCCTGACCGGTGTACTTGTTTAAGACATATAAATAACCGTTTTCAGATCCGAATGCAACCAGATTGTCCTTAAGTGCAGCTGTAGACTGAACTTTACCGCCGGTGTGGAAACTCCATTTGATGGTACCGTCACGGATATCCAAGCATGTAAGGTTTCCTTCATTTGAACCTATGTATACACTGTTGTCATGTTTATCGGCAGTTGGAGATGAAATGACATCGTCATTCAGATTTTCTTTCCATTCAAGGCTACCATCGGATTCGTTTATACAATAAACATTTCCGTCAGTGGAACCTACAATGATTCTGTCGCTCACATAAGTCGGTGAAGATAAAATTTCATCACCTGTTGTATACTCCCAGTTTGTTTCCTTGTCTATGCCGACTGAATATATCTTGGAGTTTGTAGAGCCAATGTAGATGTTGTCATCAACGATTACCGGTGAGGATTTGAGTTTTCCATCCAATTTTTTATTGAATTCAACTTTTCCATCCTTATTCAAACCATATATGTGGCCGTCATTGCTTCCGAAATAGATTACATCTTCATAGAAGAACGGAGTGGATTCGACTCTGTCACAATCATAATCCCATACGATTTCATGGTTGTTTATATTGACTGCCTTAAGGCCGTCTTCGCATCCGATATATAATCTGTTAGAGTGAACTATAGGTGATGAATTGGTAGGGGACTGTAAATCCAAATTCCATTTTTCCTCACCTGTTTCCATATCAACGGCTTTTAAAATACCATCCTGAGAGACGACATAGAGGATGTCATCATATATCGCAGGAGATGAATGGATAGGAGATCCTATACCTAAAGTCCAGAGATTTGTTACGAAATCAGAGTTTCCGCTCCTGTAGCCTGTATGGCTTACGTCACCTGCAAATGAATCCCAATTTTCAGCGGCAATTGGAGACAGACACAAAAGACCAATGATTAATGCTATAGATAATTTTTTATACATTTATAAACCTCCTATACATCCCTATTAAATCGTTTTACACCTATTATAAAGAATAAAACTGTAAAACCTAAAAGTATTACTAAATCAATCCAAACATCGCCCAAACTTTGACCTTTAAGCATTACACCCCTCATTGCATCATTGAGATATGTCAATGGGAAGACATATGCAAGTTTCTGCAATATCCAAGGCATTGTTTCAATAGGATAAAATACCCCTGAAACGAACATCATAGGCATTGAAAACGGCATGACAATCTGTGCATAATCCTCCTGGGTTGAGGTTCTTGCTGAGAAAAATATACCAAATGATACAAAGCACAGCGCACCTATGACAAGAACTATAAATGTCTGAACTATACCGCCTTTAATGCTGACATTGAAAAGCAGTATGGCCATCACAATCAGTATCAAAGCCCTAACCAATTCAATCAATAGTTTAGCTGCAATTTTTCCTCCTATTACAGTTGCAACAGATGTAGGAGTCATGAATAGCCTTGCAAGTTCTCCGGTTTCACGTTCACCTGCTATGGTTGCACCCATTCCCATCATACAACTGAACATGACAGTCATACCAAGAACCGCCGGAACTAAAAAGTCTATGTACTTTATGTTTCCGTAAATCTTGTTGATGTTTAAACTGATATCGTCCTTGAAATTGTTTAGAGAGTGAACTATGGATGGTTCAACACTTGCATTTTGAGTTGAAACGCTTGTCTGGGATGCGACTACATTTGATAATCTGTAAAAGATTCCCTGAGTAGATGACTCAAGAATCTGTGAAGCCATCTGGTCTGATGAATCCAAATACAGCGTTACCGATTTTTGCTGCGAATCATCGTCGTCATAATCCGAAGGCAGTAAAATGGCGGCCTTCACTTCACCCGAATCAACACGCCTTTTACCCTCATCCAAATCATCAATCACCTCAACTACATGATAGGTCTCTGTAGTCTTGATGGTATCTAAAGTCAGATCTGTCAAGTTCCCATGTGACTGGGAAACAACGACAATAGGCAAATCTGTCATTTCTCCACCCATACCATAACCGAACAAGAGAATCATGATTATCGGAAATGCGATAATTGAAACCAAACGGGCAGGGTGTCTTTTAAGAGATATAAGTTCCTTTTTAATCATCCACCAAAATTTATTAAGCTCTATCATCTTCATTCACCTCTGCGGTTGCCTTAATAAATACGTCCTCAAGGGAAGGTTCTTCAGTAGTAACTGATTTTATTATGCCTCCGGATGATATGACATCATTTAAAACATTTTGTACTGCCATTTCATCAAAAGCATTAATTCTCAAGTTTATACGACCATTTCGAGCAACTTTAATGCTTTTAACATCATCATTCTCCTGTATTTTTGAAATGACGTTCTCATCATTTTCCTTAAGTAAAAATGACATTTTTCTTTGACTGAATTTTTCCCTATCTTCAATTGTGGAGGATGAAACTTCACTTTCTTCATGAACCTGTGACAATGCTTCTGTCAATTCCCTTTTGTTTTCTTCCAAAAGAGAATCCTTCAAACCCTGAGGAGTATCATAAGCAACAAGGTTGCCCGTATTTATGATTCCGACATTGTCGCATAACATATCTACCTCATACATATCATGAGAGCATAAAATGATAGTGTGGCCGTTGTCGTTCAATTCACGAATCAAATCCCACAATGTACGTTTTGTGGTAGGGTCCAGACCTATTGTAGGTTCATCCAAAAACAGAATATCCGGCCTGTGAACTAAACTGGCTACAAGTGAAGCCTTTTGCTTTTGACCGCCTGATAGCTGACCGACACGCTTGTCCCGAGCATACTCGATGTCCACAAGTTCCATTAAATCTTCAATACGGGAATCCCTCTCATCTTTTGGAATACCGTAATAATCTGCACACAGCTGAGAATTTTCCATTACAGTTAAATCCTTGTATAAACTAACCTGCTGAGGAACCATGCCCAAAAGATTTCTAACCTCATCAGGATTTTTGGTAACATCATACCCTCCAACAGTGGCTTTTCCGGAAGTGGGCTGAATCAAACAGGTGAGCATCTTTATTGTTGTTGTTTTACCTGCTCCATTGGGACCCAACATTCCAAAAATGGTTTTATCAGGAATTTCTAAATTGAGAGAATTAACAGCTTTGAAATTATTGCCGTAAATTTTTGTAAGATCATGTGTCTCAATTGCGTTTTTCATTGTTAATCTCCATACCAGTCATATCTTCAAAAAAACTTAACCAGACGGGACTGGTTAATACAGAACTCATGTGAGCTTGTATGTTGTCTAAAACCAAATCGCCATCAGGAGTTATTGAATAATATTTGACTCTTTTGTTGTTTTCATTTATTTTCCATTCGCCTGAAATCAACCCATATTTTTCCATTCTGGATAAAATAGGATATACCTTACTGGAATTAATATTCATCTGACAATCCGAATCTTGAAAGTTAAAAAATTCATCTAATTTTTTCATGATGGCATAACCATGAATTGTTTCTTTTGAAATAATCCATAAAATCAAATTATGAGTAATTCCATTAGTGAAATGCTTTATTAACTTATTTTCGGATTTATCAAATTTTTTTTCATCTGTCATATTTCACCATATGTAAAAAATTGATATATATTAACATTTATTATATAGGCATTACTTATATATAAATATGAAATTAGGTTTTACAACATTAGCTGTATTTATGGAACCTACTCACGACATCATCAATCTAGCTAAAAAACACGGATTTGAAATAATAGAAATTCTAGCAGAAGACCCTTTTTATGAAAAAGACAACAAAGAATTTATAGACTGCGGATTAGACATTAGAATGCATGCTGCAACAGTAGATATCAACATTGCAAGTATTAACAAAGGAATAAGAGCTGAAAGTGTAAAACAGATGATACATTGCGGACAATATGCAGAAAAAATCAATGCAAATGCAATTACTGTCCATCCAGGAATAATAGGACGGAATGAACCTCATCTTAGAAAATGGGCATTGGAAATGTCAATAGAAAGTATTGGAGAGATTATCGACAATACCAATGTTGAAGTCTGTGTTGAAAACATGCCGGTCAGACAAAAATTTTTGGGAAACAAAGTTGAGGAAATCGAAATGATTCAGGAAGCTACAGGATGCAGCCTGACAATAGATACCGGCCATGGAAATACATGTGGAAACCTTGAAGAAATGCTTGAATTAAAAAACATCAGCTATTGTCACTTGAATGACAATGACGGTGTTAAAGACCAGCATATAACTTTAGGTGAAGGGACTTTGGACTTGAATCTATTGAAAAAGATTGACACAGCAATTATAGAGTTAAATAACTTTGACAATATCCTGAAAAGTCAAGAAGTCATAAATAACCTATAATTTATAATTTTTTAATGGTTATCAGTTATAACTTATAAGTAAAAAACATTTGTTATCACTTATAACTTATAACTAACTCAGTTAAAAAAAATAATTAAAAGTCAATCATTGTAACTTCAAAGATATCCTCGATTATATGGTCAGTCTTGTCCATCATCTTTGGGGAAACTTCTTCCTGCTGTTCAATGGTTAAAACACTGACATCAGCCTTTTTAAATGCCAAAACATCATTAAGGCCATCACCAACCATCATTACCTTATAGCCGTCATCCTTCAAAATCGAAACGACCTCACATTTGCCCCTGGTAGAAACCGTACCGAAAGCATTGTCCCTGGGAACATCAAGCATGTCGGCCAGCCTGTTGATGGCTCCTTTTCTATCTCCTGAAGCAATGAAAATTTCAATTCCCCTTGATTTCAATGTTTCAATTGTTTCAAAAACCTTAGGGAAGAATTTGCCTGCTGAGGTGATTGTATATGCAACCTGACCCAAATCCATATCAACAATTAAAGCCGAACCGTTGCACAGCTCCATTTGAGAAATTTTTTCCCTTAAAACATCAAATCCATCGGTAATGTCAGATACTGTAGTGTACTTTTCAGAGTCTAGAATTTCCTTAACTTCAGCTTTGGAAACCTGCTTAGTTGAAAAACTTATGTCGAAATCTATATCGTACTGTTTAATCACATCAGAAACCAAAGTGCTTGGATCCAATTTCAAAAGTTTATTTGTATTGAATTGAAGTACAACCAAAGCCAAGGCGTCTGCAGCCGCAATTAAATCAAGAGAATTGATATCTGTGAAGATATTTCCATTTAACACATCTTTGATAACTCTGTATCTTTCTATTAAAGTGCCTGAATTATCAAATACA
>NZ_JAZQIJ010000155.1:0-2568 GCF_045541095.1 Methanobrevibacter sp. | reverse complement strand
ATTTAAATGAAAAATCATTTAATAAATGGTTTTTTGAATGTAATTTTACAAAACAAAGACAATTTCAGAACTAAAGCAAAAATTAAATACTAATCAAACAAATTATTAAACATGATTGAAAAGTCCATTTATGAAAACTACCAAATCGATTTCAGCAACACAATTCAACCAACTGATGATGATATTTTATTTATTTTTAATGAAAACAGGGGATTATTTCTAGATGAAAACAAAAAATTGCCAAAATCACTTGATAATTTTGACATTGAGTTTTGCCTATTCATTGGCATTTACAATGACAAAAAAGCTTTCGTGATTAATGTTGAAACAGAAGAAGAATTCTATCCTCTTAACGAAGTCTATGAATTTGACCATGACCTGTACCATATTGCTGGAAAAGCAGTTCTTGTGCGCGATTGGTATACATCCCACAGATTTTGCGGAAGATGCGGAACCAGAACTGAACTGGATGAAAAGGACATGATGCTTAAATGCCCTTCATGCGGTCAAAACCATTATCCTCGCATCGCTCCTGCAATAATAGTAGCCATAAGAAAAGGCGATGAGCTGCTCATGGCAAAGCACAGTTACCACGACAACATCAGATATGCACTGATTGCAGGATTTGTAGAACCTGGAGAGACAATAGAAGAGGCAGTGCACAGGGAAGTCCTTGAAGAGGTCGGAATCAAAATCAAAAACCTCAAATATGAACGTAGCCAGTCCTGGCCTTTTCCAAACTCACTTATGCTTGCATTTACCGCTGAATATGAATCAGGTGATATCAAAGTCGACGGTGATGAGATACTTACAGCAAAATGGTTCAAAAAAGATGAAATTATCCGATATGGAAGTGATATCAGCATTTCAGACTGGCTGATACAGGATTTCATTGATAATGTTAAATAGTCTGAAATACTATACATTAATTATGTTAAACAAAAAGATAATTTTCGTGTTTTTATTTTTATCAATCATTACATTGACAAGTGTCAGCGCAGCTGAATTGAATGAAACTGACCTTGAAAATCCAATTGATGATGATCCGCTTTCAGTGGACAAAAGCAATGAAATAATTTCCGATTCAAGCAGTACATATACAAGAAACGATATGAAGTGTGAACTCTCACAGACCGGATACTACTATGGCCAGACTAAACTCCATCTGTCCCTGACAAATACCACAACAAAAGCTCCAATTTCAGACAAGGCTGTGGGAATATATGTTGACGATGAACTGTGGAAAGAATTTACAACCAATTCCAAAGGACTAATCGATACCGATTTAAAATTGTCCCCTGGTTCATATTTGCTTGAGGCAAAATTAACCGAATCAGACATTGTGATAGGACAACTACATTTCACAATCCAAAAAATACCTACCAGCTTTGGTGTCAAGCAGACAAGCGCATATTACAAGGACAGCAAATTGACATTCCAGTTAAACAACATGCTTACCAAAAAGGGACTGGCCAATCAAAAAATCAGCGTCAAGTTTTCAAACGGCAAAAAGGTAACCTTAAAAACCAATTCCAAAGGAACCGTTAGCTATAATGTTCCTTTCAAGCCTGGAAAATACAGCATGACCGCAACAACCCAGTCAGGAAGTATAGCAAAAAATACTGTGAGCCTGAAGAAATTCCAAATCGGAAAAACATATCTCAAAATCAAGGCAGGCAAACTTTCAACCACATACAACTCAGGAAAGACATTGAATGTAAAGGTAACCAACTACTTTACAAATCATGCACTGAAAGGAATCAAGCTATCCTTAAAGGTATACACCGGCAAAAAGTATAAAACAGTCAAAATTACAACCAACTCTGCCGGAGTTGCAAAATATGATCCTTCTTCCTTAAAAATTGGAACCCATAAGGTAATCATAAAAACTGCAGACAGATATACTGATGATTTAGGTCAAAAAACAACTTCAATTAAGTTATCAAAAGCAAAACTTTCAATTCAAGCCCCAAAAATAACAACTGATGTTAATACAACTAAAACCTTAAAAATTACAGTCAAAAACAAGGAAACACAAAAAGCTATGAAAAATGTTAAAGTAACTGTTAAAGTTTATACCGGAAAACAGTTTAAAACCTTCAATCTTAAGACAAATGCCAACGGCCAGGTAACCGTTTCAAGCGCTTCCCTGAGCAATTGCACACATGACGTTGTAATATCCGTCAAAGGAGATTCAAAGATTGCAAAAGCATCTGCAAAAAGTTCAATAACAGTTTTGGAGACTGAAAGCTAATTCAGTCCCCAGACTAACCATCACTTAATTCCCTTTCAGTAATTCCCTAGTCTTTTTCTCAAACTTATTATAATCCGAAAGATATGACCTATATACAACAAAGTATTTTGAATTTGATTTTTTTCTCCCATAATATTACTCCTAAATATTTAATATTAATTAAAATCAACCAATAATATATTTAAACTAATTAATACAGTTTATTTTTGAAATAAAAGTAATATAATGAATTTAAATCAATTTACGAAAATTATAACAATTTTTTTAAATAAAACCAATAATAATTAATGAAAACAATATTGACTCAAAAAATT
>NZ_JAZQIJ010000154.1:0-24135 GCF_045541095.1 Methanobrevibacter sp. | reverse complement strand
TGAAATGACACGAACAACAATAACACACAACATCAAAAAAATACACAAACACATCAACAATAAAACCCTAAACAAAATATTAAAAGAAATAAAGAAAGAAAAACAAAAACAACACCTAAATATGAATATATTTAACAAATGGACTAATAATTACGTAATTGAAAATGATAAAATCATAGATTTCAAAAATTAAATTAAAAAACTTCAAAGGAGAAAATAGCGGACACTCCCCTTGCATTTTAATTGAAAGTAGCTATGAATATATTGAATTAAAATGAAATTTATCTATAAATTTAAATCGTGTGTTTTATTAAATTGATAGTTAATGATTAAATAATAATAAAATAATTGGGTTAGCTATATCAACCGATAAAGTTTGTTAATTTTGTAAAAAAATAAGAAAAAAAGTAGGAAAAATTATTTCCTAAATCTTCTAATTTGAGTTGATCCTAGTGCAAGTACAATCAGTAATAATATCCAAATTGGATTACCGGTTGCATGAGTTGACAAATCGATTCCTTCACCAGCTTCTGGAGAAACATGGCTTGAATGTTCACCGTTATCAGGTGTGCCGTTATGATCATCATGAACTATAATTGTAGTTCGTGTAGTGGTTGCATTGTATTTGTCGTCACCGGAATAATGAACTACAGCATCATATACCCCTTCAGGCAAACCAGAGATTACAAATACAGCTTTACCATCTGAAACAGTAGCTTTGAATTTTTTACCATAAACTGTGATTGTTACAGTTCCAGTTGCATCTTTAGGAAGTTTGATTGAAACTGAAGCATCTTCACCGACATATATTTCATCACTGGTAGCTGACATTCCTGTTGAAACCTTTTTAACAGTAAATTTAGTTGTTGTTGAAATTTCATTATACTTATCATCACCGATATAGGTTACTTTTGCAGTGTATTTGCCTGCATCAAGTTTTGGAATAATGACTTTTGCCTTACCGTTTACAATGTCTGCATAATATCCTACACCATTGATTTCTACAAGTACTTGACCAGTAGCGTCTTTAGGCACATCAACAGTGATTACTTCATCTTTACCTACAGTAATGTCTTTTGGAGTTGCTTTAATTGTTGGGTTGACTTTAGATACTTTGAAACTTACTGATGTTGAGTTTTCAAGATAGTTTTCATCACCTGCATATTTGATTATAGCAGTTTTGTCACCAGCAGACAAATCAGGAATGCTTATTTCTGCTTTACCGTCTTTAATTGTACCAGTGTAAGTTTTACCATCAATTTCAACTGTGATTTCACCAGTAGCTTTATCCGGAACATTAACAACAATTACTGCTTTTTCTCCAACACTGATATCATTAACTGTTGCACTCATTGGAGTATCATATTTAGGAATATCTACAGTTGCATCTTGTTTTTTGCTTGCATACTCATTGTCTCCTGAGTATGAAACTGTTATAGGATGTTTTCCAGGAGTGACATCATCAAGTACAATTGTGGCAGTTCCGTTTACAACATCTGCAGTGTAGTTTTTGCCGTCAACAGTTACGGTCACAGTTCCTGTAGCGTCACTAGGCAATATCACTTTAACTGTTCCGTTACCCTGATCGATTACCTCCATTGTGGTATCTATTTTTGAAACTGTGAATATTGTAGTGTTTGTGGAAGGCAAGTATTTTTCATCACCATTGTAAATTACGGTTATTTCATATTCTCCTTTGGAAAGACCTGGAATAATCAATTCGCCTTTACCGTCACTTACGGCAGTTATGTAGTTTTTACCATCAACAACTACAGTTACGGTTCCTGTTGCATCAGCCGGAAGAACTATTTTGACATTTTCGTTTTCACCGACAACAATGTTTGATGCTGTCGGAATGACAAATGATTCCACTTTATCTACTTTGAATGTTTTTGAAGCAGAACTTGGAGCATACTGGTCATCACCAGTGTATGTTAATGTCACATTGTACTCACCGCTTGGCAGGCGTGGGATTTCACATGTTCCTGTACCGTTGGTTACGTTTACATAATATCCTACACCATCAATATCAATCAATACCTGACCAGTTGCGTTTTCTGGCAGTTTTACAGTAACTGTCAAGTTGTCACCGACTTCAATATCTTCTATTGTTGCAATTAAAGTAGAATCACGTTTGCTTACATTGAATTGCACTGTAGTTGTGTTTGCATTGTAGTTTTCATCACCGCCATAGCTTACAAATACTGATTTTTTACCGTCGGTAAATCCTTCAACTGTGAATGTTGCCTTACCATCGATAATAGGGGCAGTGTATTTTTCACCGTCTATTTCTATTGTGATTTCACCGGTTGCATCTTCAGGAACACTTACAACAATTGTTTCTTTGTCTCCTACTTTGATGTTTTCAACAGCCACTTCGAATGGAGTGTCTGCTTTAGGTCCTGTAACATTGGTTTTTACAGATCCCACATCGTGAGTTTCATCACCTGAGTACATGACTTCAACCTCATGAGTTCCAGGAGTTATGTTTTCGAGATTTACAACTGCAGTTCCGTTTACAACTTCTGCAGTGTAGTTTTGACCATCGATTGTCACAGTCACGTTACCTGTAGCATTGTCTCCAACGACAACGACGATAGTTCCATTTCCTTTGTCAATTACTTTCATATCCGGAGTTTCTTTGGCTTTTTCATTGGTTAGGTTGCTTAATGTGTAGTTTGCAACATAATTGTCATCACCGAAGTACTCGGCAGCAACTGTATGGTCACCTGCAGAAATTCCATCAACAGTCACACTAGCTTTACCGTCTTTAATAGGAGCAGTGTAGTTTTTACCGCCAACACTAATGATTACATCACCGGTAGCACCTTTAGGAACAGTCACAGTTATATTGACCGGTTCGCCCTCTTTAGCCTCACCAACCTCAATTGACATTGGAGTATCATATTTCGGAGCGGTTATATTAGTTGTAGCTGAAGCACCTTCGTGAGTATCATCACCTGAATAGATTACTTCAACTTCATGAGTACCAGGAGTTACGTTATTGTCCAAAGTGATAACTGCAGTTCCGTTTACAACTTCAGCAGTGTAATTTCTACCATCAACAGTAACAGTCACATTACCAGTAGCATTATCACCAACAACAACCACAACAGTACCGTTTCCTTGGTCAACGACAGTTATACCGGAAGTTTCTTTGGCTTTATCTACAGTGAAGTTGCCAACAGAAGAATTGTGAGCATAGTTATCATCACCAGAGTATGAAACAACATATGTCTTATTACCATCACTCAATTCGGGAACTGTGATAACTGCTTTACCATTTTCAACAGGTACGGTATAATCTTTACCGTCAACGCTTAAAGTCACATTACCTGTTGCATTTTCAGGAACAGTCACAGTAATGGTGACAGGTTCACCCTCTTTAGCCTCACCGATTTCCACTTCGATTGGAGTATCGTATTTCGGAGCAGTGATATTAGTAACAGTTGAACTAGCATTGTGAGTTTCATCACCGGAATAGACTACTTCAACTTCATGAGTACCAGGAGTTACGTTATTGTCCAAAGTGATAACTGCAGTACCATTAATCACTTCAGCAGTGTAATTTTGACCATCAACACTAACAGTCACATTACCAGTAGCATTATCACCAACAACAACCACAATTGTACCATTACCTTGATCAATTACCTTCATGTCAGGATTGACTTTGGCTTTATCATTGGTTAAGTTGCTTAAGGTGTAGTTTGCAACATAATTGTCATCACCGAAGTACTCAGCAGCAACAGTATGATCTCCAGCAGAAATTCCATCAACAGCCACACTAGCTTTACCATCTTTAATCGGAGCAGTGTAGTTTTTACCGCCGACACTAATGATTACATCACCGGTAGCACCTTTAGGAACAGACACAGTTATATTGACCGGTTCGCCCTCTTTAGCCTCACCAACCTCAATTGACATTGGAGTATCATATTTCGGAGCAGTAATGTTAGTTGTAGCTGAAGCACCTTCGTGAGTATCATCACTTGAATAGATTACTTCAACTTCATGAGTACCAGGAGTTACATTACCATCCAAAGTAACAACAGCAGTACCATTAATGACTTCAGCAGTGTAATTTCTACCATCAACAGTAACAGTCACATTACCAGTAGCATTATCACCAACAACAACCACAACAGTTCCATTTCCTTGATCAATAACCTT
Organism: Methanobrevibacter sp.; assembly: GCF_045541095.1. Lineage (GTDB taxonomy): Archaea > Methanobacteriota > Methanobacteria > Methanobacteriales > Methanobacteriaceae > Methanocatella. The sequence goes on along the minus strand of NZ_JAZQIJ010000154.1, from coordinate 19,962 downwards.
CATGTCAGGAACAATCTTAGCAGGCTCAACAGTAGCATTTCCAACAGTAGAACTTGCAGTGTAATTGTCATCTCCATGATATTCAACAGCAATAGTGTGATTGCCAGCAGCCAATTCCGGAATAGTGACAACAGCTTTACCGTTTTCAACAGTAGCGTTATACTCTTTTCCACCAACATTAACTGTCACATTACCTGTAGCATTCTCAGGAACAGTCACAGTAATTGTAACCGGTTCACCCTCTTTAGCCTCACCAACCTCAATCTCGATTGGAGCATCGTATTTCGGAGCAGTAATGTTTGCATATGTTGTAGTTCCTTCATGAGTATCATCACCAGAGTAAATAACCTCAACTTCGTGAGTGCCCGGAGTCACATTACCATCCAAAGTAACAACGGCAGTACCATTCACAACAGTAGCATTATATTCCTTATCTCCAACTTTAATTGTTACGTTACCTGTAGCATTGTCTCCTACAACAACCACTACAGTTCCGTTTTCATGATCAATTACTTTAATGTCTGTGACATTTACTTTGGATACTTTAAATGTTGTGGAGTTTGTGTTAGGCAAGTATTTATCGTCACCATTGTAGGTTACATCGATTGGGTAACTGCCAACATCAAGGTCGTTTAATACCAGTATTCCAGTTCCGTTTGCGACTGGAACAATGTATGTACTTTCTCCAACTTTCACAGTTACGTTTCCTGTTGCATCCTGAGGAACAGTGATTGCAATAACAGTCTTATCTCCGACAGTTATGTTATCTGCTTTTACAGATACTGTGGAGTTGACTCTGCTTATGTTGAACTGTGCGGATTTTTGTGATGTTGTGTAGTTGTCATCACCATAGTATTTAGCGACAATTTCATAAGTTCCATTTGTTAATCCATCTAATTCTAAGGTTGCAATACCGTTTTCTAAATCCACTTTATATTCTTTATCTCCAACGGTTATTCCAACATATCCAGTAGCGCCATCGGTTACATTTACAGTTATTGTCTGTTTTTCGCCGACAGTATTATTGTTTACATTAATTGTTAAGTCTGATTCTAATTTGGTTACTTCAAATGTATCTGAAGTCCAGTTTCCGTTCAGGTTTTTGTCTCCTTCATAAATTACAACTACACTGTGGTTTCCAGCAGCAAGTTTAGGAGTTGTGAAGTTAGCTGAACCGTTTGTGAGTGTTGCGGTGTAGTTTTTACCGTCAATATTTATGATTACTTCACCTGAAGCGTCTACATTATCAACTGTGATATTGATTACCTGAGTTTCACCAACTTTAATTTCAGGTTCAATTTCAACACTTACAGTAGTGTTTTTAGCATATACATCAAATTCAGAGGTTGCTGTTGCTTTTTCATAGTTTGCATTTCCATTGAATGTTGCTTCAACAGGATATGTTCCAACAGCAAGGCCACGTACTTCCAAAGTAGCGTTTCCATTATATTCAGGAACGGCCCATCTTGATGCCCTAAGCAATATTGCTTTGCCGTTTTCTGTAGTCAATGTTCTTTCTTCACCATCAACTCTAATGGTCACGGTTCCTTCAGCATTTACATGAACTATAATGTATTCAACATCACCATAAGGAATATCTTTAACTTCAATTACAATTTCAGGAGCTGCCTTTTTGACTGTAAAGTCAGCATTGCCGTCTTTTGTAGACACATTTGTATTACCATTATATGTTACATCAACTGTGTAGTTGCCTGCATTTAATCCACTTATAGGCAATGTGGCTACACCATTAATGATATCAACAGTTTCATCTACGATTCCGTCAATTCTGATTGTTACATTTCCGGTTGCATTTACATAAACATTAACTGTTGTGATTTCACCATAAGTTACATTGTCAACAGCAATTTCAATTTCTGCAGAACCTTTCATTACAGTGAAGTTATTTTTAGCGCTTGCATTTGAGAATTTATCATTTCCTTCGAAATAGACTGTGACATTGTGACTGCCTGCAGACAATCCTGAAACAGTCAGGTTGCCTTTACCTTCACTTATGAATGCAGTGTAGTTTCTGCCATCAATTTCCACTTTAACGACTGATGTAATATTGTCAGCTGTTTCGAATTTGATTAACTCATCAGATCCGAATGTAATATCGGTTCCGTTTACCACGAATGTGGTTGGGAGCTTGGAAATTACAGTGGATGATTTTGTATTGTTACCATAATATTTGTAGTTTCCAAGATAGGTTGCGTTGAAGTTATATGTGCCTGCTTTTAGGCCTTCAATACGGAATACTGCAACACCACCAGTTATATTTGCATAGTAGCTATTTCCACCAATGTCAAGTAAGACCACTCCTGTTGCATCAGTTTCATTTAATGTTACGTTTATTTGTTCGATTTCACCAACATCAGAGTTGGAGACTTCAACAGCAAGAGCAATTGGGTTTTTATTTACAATAAAGCTGGAATTTGCTTTGGATTCATTGTACCATTTGTTTCCATGATATACTGCAATTACATTATAAGCGGATGCATTCAAATCTTTAAGTGTTATTTCAAGATTATCGGTAGTTGTTTTATATTCAACACCGTTTACCCATACGCTTATGTTTCCGTCATCGACACGTCCGTCCAGGTCAATGCCCAATCTGATAATTACATCGTTTCCGACTGTGCTGCTTACAATTTCTGTAATTTGTATATCGGAAGCAAGTTTATATACGTTGAATGAATCTGTTCCTTTATGTAAAATTGTTTTTGTTCCGTTGACTTCAACATATATTGCCCTTACATCATATTTACCTTCAGGCAGTAATCCTAACGGCAATCTAGCTATACTTATTGAACCTTCATCAATAGTTACATTTTGCCTTATGATTTCGCCTGTGGCATTTGTGACTATTATTGTAACTTCTCCAGCATGATAACCCGGAATAATTACAAAGATTCTTTCAGTATCGTTTACAAATATGTTTTCTACATCAATGATTAACTCTTCTACAGTTTCATAAACTTCAAATGAAGTTTTATTGCTGCTCTCAAGGTATTTGTCATCTCCAAGGTATCTTGCAGTTACATTGTAAAGACCGATTGCAGGTGAGTCAAGGTATAATAATCCTTTACCTTCGTTTACATATACAGCGTATGTTTTGATTAATTCATTTCCATTCCATAAAGATACTTCAACTTTACCTGTTGCATCCATAGGAACTTCAACAGTTATGTTAACATCTGAACCATTAGCAATTATTCCATCTTCAGACACTGTTAAATTAATAGTTGAATCAACTTTGTTAACTTTAATTAATTGAGTATTGTTACTGCTTGAAAGGTATTGGTCATCTCCAAGATAGGTTACAGTTATTGAGTAGGTTTGATTATTGAGACCTGCAATATCAACTGAACCTTGAGATTCTGTCAGGTTGATTGTGTAGTTTTGATTATTTACAGTTACAACAACATAACCTGTAGCACCAGGAGTTACATTTACTTTAACTGTAGCATTTTCACGAACAATAATGACATCTCCAGTAACGTTTACCTGTGAAGCACGTTTATTGACTGTGAAGTTTTCAGTTGTTGTGTTTGCAACGTATTTGTCTGATCCACCGTAGATTGCAGTTACAGTCTTATTGCCGTAAGCCAATGCAGGAACAGCAAAGTAAGCAACACCATTTTCATATTTAGTTCTTGTGTAAGATTTACCATTAATTTCAATAGTTACATTATCACTAGGAGCAGTTACATTAATGTAGGCAACATCACCGACTTTAATGTCTACAGCAGCAATAGTAACAGGTGATTCATGTTTGTTTATAATGAATACGCCAGTTGCTGTTCTGTTAGCATATTTATCATTGCCGAAGTAAGCAGTAATGTTGTATCTGCCTGCACCTAAACCAGTTTCATTATTAAATACTGCTTTACCATCATGGATAACAGCAGTGTAGTTAGTTCCGTTAATGTTTACGATAACAATTCCTTTAGCATCATCTGGGACATTAACAGTAATATTAGTTAATTGATCAACTTCAATATCGCCAGTAGTAATATTCATTTCATAATCGGAAGTCTTGTTAGTAGTGAATGTGAATGAATCTTCACCATCTGTGAAGTTTTTATCGCCACCGTATCTAGCAGTAACTGTGTAAGTGCCGTTTTCTAAAACATCAGTAATGATTACAGCAATACCTGCATCATCAGGTTTGACACTGTATGGAACATTATTTACAGTTACAGTTACATTTTCTGTGGTTCTTGGATCAACTTTAACAATCACAGTAGCTTTGCCACCAGCTTGAGAAATCACTTTAACGATTTCAACACCAGGAGCAATTTGTTTAACTTCAAATGACTTGTTGACTTTATCTGTGTTGTTAACGTTGTATTTACCGTCACCAGAGTAAGTAGCATAAACTGTGTAGTTATCAGCTGCAAGACCATCAACAATCCAATTGACTTTACCACTACCAATAGGTAAAATAATTGAAGTGGTTTCATTGATTCTGATTGTTATAAATCCAGTAGCATCGGAAGTAATGTTAACAGTAATATTTGCAGCCTGACCATAGTTAATATCCTCAACAGTAATGTTCATTATTACATCAGATTTAGTCATTACAAATGTTTCAGTGTTATTTGTGCTAGTTAAGTATTGGTCATCACCAAGGTAAGTAGCATGTACATAGTAAGTACCATTTCCAAGACCTGCAATTTCAACTGAACCTTCACCAATATTATTCAATTTAATAGTGTAATTAGTACCATTCACATTAACAGTCACATAACCAGTAGCATTACTTTGAACTTTAACACTGATAGTAGCATTGTTTCCAACACTATTACCAACCGGAGTCACATTTACCTGTGAAGCACGTATAGTTACAGTGAAGTTAGCAGTAGTAGCATTGTTAACATATTTATTGTTTCCAGCATAGATTGCAGTAACTGTTTTATTTCCATAGGTTACAGATGGAACGTTGAATGTAGCAAATCCTTCTGCATTGGTTGCATTTTCATATGATTTGCCGTTGATTTCAATAGTTACTTTTTCACCTGCGATTTCATCAGGCAATTCAACAGTGATAACCGCAGTATCTCCAACTTTAATTGTATCTTTATTCACAACAGTTATTGTAATTGGAGTTTCAACTTTAGATACTAAGTAAGAAGTATATACAGTTTGATCAGCGTATTTCACATCACTTAAAGTTGCATTAACCACATATCTTCCAGCAGCAGTTTTATTTAATGTAAATGTAGCAACACCATCAACAATAGTTGAGTTGACTTTGCTAGTGCCATTTACCCAAATTGTTACAGTTCCAGTTGCATCCTTAGGAACATGCACAGTAATTGTGGTATTCTCTCCAACAACCACATCTAAAGCAGTTACATTCATTTTATAAGTTTGAACTTTAGTTATATTCAATCCATCAGCAAGAGTTTCAACTTTACCTGTGTAGTTGTCATCACCAGCATAAGTTGCAGCGATATCATAAAGATTTACAGGTAAAACATCAACAGTAAATGTAGCAACACCCTCTATAATATCAGCTGTGTAATTCTTATCATTAACAGTAATATTCATTTTACCTGAAGCATCAGTGTTGATTGTGACTATTACACTAGCATTTGTTAATGCATCAACAGTTACTTCATTGATTACAATAGTAGGAGTTGCTTTTGAAACATTAAAGTCTTTTTGAGCATCTCCAGTAGCGTATTTATCATCACCAAGGTAACTTACATATACAGTGTAATTTTCAACACCTAAAACACCCGCATCGAAAGTAACTTTACCGTTTACTAAAGTGAATTCGCCTTTATCAGTTTCATTAATTCTAATAGTAATATTTCCAGTTGCACCAGAAACACTAACAACAATAACTGTGTGGTTTCCATAAGTTACATTCTGAGCAACAATAGTAATTTCAGGAGCAACTTTAACCATTTCAAAGGTTTCAGTATTATTTTCACTAGTTAAGTACTGTTCATCACCAAGGTAAGTAGCATGGACATAGTAAGTACCATTTCCAAGACCTGCAATTTTAACTGAACCTTCACCAACATTATTCAATTTAATAGTATAATTAGTACCATTCACATTAACAGTCACATAACCAGTAGCATTACTTTGAACTTTAACACTGATAGTAGCATTATTACCAACACTATTACCAACAGCAGTCACATTAACCTGTGAAGCACGTTTAGATACAGTGAAGTTTCTGGTAGTGGAGTTGTATTTGTATTTATTGTCTCCGCCGTAGATTGCCACAACTGTCTTGTTGCCATAGGTAATGTTTGGAACAGTGAAAGTGAATGTATTATCATTTCTATTAGTATAATTATAAGATTTTCCATTGATTTCAATAGTTACATTATTCTTAAGGTCACTTGGAGCAGTGACAGTGATTGTAACAGTGTCGTTTACATAAATAATTTGTGATATTTCTCCAATGCTTAATGGAGTGTCGACTTTGTATACATAGTATGTAGTGTAGACGGTTTGATTAGCATATTTAGCATCGCTTAATGTAGCATTGACAGTGTATTTGCCTTCAATAGTTTTGTTCAGAGTGAATACTACTTTACCAGAACTGTCAGTAATTGTCTTGTTCATCTTGGTTCCGTTTACCCATATTGTCACGTTACCTGTAGCATCAGTAGGGACACAAACAACAATGGTTGTGTTGGCTTCAACTGCAACATCAACTGCAGAAACATTCATTGGATAAGGAGTAACCTTATTGACAGTTACGCCTACTTCAATATATTTTGAACCTGTAGTGTAGTTGGTATCTGTTAAAGCATAGTAGTTGGCAGTGACATTGTAAATACCTGCAGGTAAAACATCAATTGTGAATCTTGCAATGCCATTGTCAATAACTGCAGTGTAGTTTTTCTTATTGACTGTAATGTTCATTGTGCCTGTAGCGGTATCGTTGATATGGACTATGATGATAGCGCTAGTATTTGCATCTACGGTTACCGGATCAATTGAAATTACTGGAACTGCTCTTTCAACTGTGAAGGATTTTGATTCTGTTTTATTATCAAGATACATGTAGTTGCCGTTATATTCGGCATAGACAATGTAGTTTCCAGCACCCAATTTAACGGTAGTGTTGACTTTACCATCTACGATAGCGAATGTTCCAATGACTGTTGTGTTAATCTTAAGTGTGATGCTTCCTTCAACACCCTCATCAACATAAACAACGATATTTGATGAATTATCATAGACTGTATCGTTTACATCTATTGTAACATTGACTTGCGCTTTGGATACTCTGAAGTAAGTATCAAGATAGCTTTCTTCATAATCAGTTCCTATGTAAGTCACATATACGTGATACATTCCTTCTCTTAAATCTTTAGGATAAATGACCGCTACACCATCATCCGGCATTTTATAATAGGTGTCATCCCTGTAACCGCCATAAGCCTTAACTTCAATCTCTACAAATCCTGTAACATCCTTAGGAAGATTGACTGTAATGTTTCCTGCCTGACCCACATAAATATTCTTGGCAGTTACATTCCATTCATCATCAGATAAGGTTCTTGTGGTGACTTGATATGTTTTCATTGCCTTGCTTTCTGTGAAGTTTACATTACCCTCGAAGAATGCCCATACTACTCTTGTTCCGACAACACTATTGAACTCAGTACTGTTGAATGAAGCTATACCGTTTATAATATTGGCTGTGCGTTTAACACCATCAATATAAAGTGTTAAAGTGCCGTTCAGGGCTTTAGCAACCCCACCAGTTGAATTTCTAACTGTGATGTTGAGGTATTCCATGCCTCGAACAAGGCCATCATGAACTTGGACATCCAAAGAGGTAGTCATTTTTGCCACATCGAATGTTTCGCTTGCGCTGGATTTGTTGTAATTTTCATTTCCATTATAAGTCACATCAACTGTGTATGTTTTTGCAGCCAAGTTATAAACGTCCAATTCTGCAACACCATTATCAAGTATGATTGTTTCAGATTTGCCGTTTACAGTGATTGTTACATTTCCTTCAGCATCAACATGGACAGTGATATGTTCTGCTGATCCGTAAACGATGTCTTGAACTTCGATTTCAACAGTTCTGTTGGCCTTATAGACCCTGAATTTTTTCTCGATTGTTGCTTCAGTATGGTTGATGTCTCCACCGTATATTGCCTCTACAGTGTAGTTTCCAGCATTCAAGTTGCCTAAATCGAATTCGACCCTTCCATTTTCAATCTGTTTAGGAGTTCCATATGGAGTTCCATCAATCTTGATGGATACATCCCCTTTAACGCAATCCGGAAGAGTTATGATGATTTTTGTTGGATCACCATATGTTACGTTGTCGACATCGATGACAATCTCTGGAGTAATTTGTTCCACATAGAATTTTGTCATGTTGGTGACATTATTATATTTCCAGTCTCCAGGGAATTTAACAGTCACATTGTATTCGCCTACAGTCAAGTCTGAAAGCTCGAGTATTGCTGTGCGGTTGTTGATAATAGCTGAATAGTTTCCATCATTAACGTATATGTATACAACACCTTCAGTTTCGTTGACGAATGTGATATTTATAATCTCTTTTTGATTATGAGTAATGTTTGTGACATTGACTGAGAATGTAGTGTTGTATTTGAGTACAGTGAAATTAGCATCTCCGTAGTTTGCCTGCAAGTCTTTGCTACCATCATACACCACAGTTACTATTTTAAATCCTTCAGACAATCCTGTTGTATTGAATGTGGCTTTTGAATCTGTTAAAGGTAGTATATATTTATTATTGTCCAGATAAAGAGTTACATTGCCTGTTGCAGGAATTGAATTTGTGAGAACAGTAATGTTGATATAAACTGTTTCGTCAACCATGATATCTGTTGCATTTATATCAATGAGGATTCTTACATCCTCTTTTTTATGTAATTCTACATCGCTTGAATTGACTGAAGCGTTGTAGTTATCATCACCATGATACTCGGCTTTAATTGTATAGTTTGCAGGAAGCAAATCAAAGAATGTAGAGCCAGTACCATTGATAAGGTAAACTGTCTTAATGTACATTGGAAGTGTTGTGCCCTTTCTATAAACAGTAACTGTTACGTTTCCATTAGCATCTTCATAATACTTGCCATCGAACTGATCAACAATTGTGACATTTACAAACAGATTATAACCCATCTCATCGAAAGTGAATGTTATGTTGGATTGGGCTTTTGTTACATTGATTGGAACGGTTATGTTGATAGCGTCATTGTACAGGTCACCCCAGTATTTCAAGGTAAGATTATGTGTACCCACTTCAAGGAACTTGTCTGCAGTAATGTTTGTTAAGATTTCATCACTTATTCCAACATTATTGTCAATAGTGATGTTTCCTAAGAATACATCACCATAGTAGACTGAAACGATTCCAGTAGCTGGATGGCCGGAACTTGGAGTGATTGTCACATTAACTGTTGCATTTCTATGGTAGGTTACGTTATGTGCATTGGCTTCCATACTGGCCGGTAGTCTTGTTGTGGCCTCGACTTGAGTGTAGTAATTCTCATTTGTAAGGCGTGCTTTCACATAGACATTTTCAAATGAAGATAAACCGAAATCACTTGGGATTAGGTGAAGTTCACCATTTGCATCTGTTGCGAAAATGTCATTGCCTTCATTCAATTTATTATTATTTGCATCAAATAGTTCGACAGTTATGCTTATACCTGCTTCAGGAACAGGGATATCTCCAGAAGATTGAGGACTGGATGTAACATTGGTCTTACCAATTGATATGTTATTATCAGTCCAATATGTAACATTATTACAAGTTACAGAAAATGATTTGGACCCTTTAACATACATTGCATTTAAACGATTATCATTTCCTTCCAATAATATGTCGATAGTGCTACCTGCCCTATCTAAAGTCAAGTCAAATGTGCTGGTATCTGCCCTATTATCAAGAAGTACAGCATCATTTAATGTGAAAGTCACTGATGCAGAAATTGCAGATCCCCTATTTGCTTTATTTTCAGTGAAATTAGCACCAGTTACTACTAAATTATAGACACTATCATATACACATAAAGCTCCACCCTTATTAGCAGTATTGTTTATAAATGTAAGATTATTAAATACAGCATTATAGCACTGTTTAATCTGAATCGCTCCTCCACCATTGATGTTATATTGACCATTAGCATAAGCAACATTATTTTTGAATACTGAATTTTCAAGTAAAATCATACGGCTACCAGAGTTTTGTCCTTGTATATACAATGCACCAGCTTCCTTAGATGAAGAACAATTCTCAAATAGACAATTCCTTACAGTATAATTAGTATTTGGTCTTAAATACATAGCTCCTCCTTGAGCCCAGCAAGATGCAGCTGTTGTACTTGATGAATCACCATTAGTGGTAACAAAATTGCCTATAAAAGTACAATTATCAACCAATGCATGTGAACTCTTATCCCATAAAACAGCTCCACCATCCACTTTCCAATCAATAGTGGATTGAACAGAATTATAATAGAATTCGGAATTTTTAACAGTACCTCTTTCTCCACCTTCAGACCAATAAATAGCACCCCCACCTCTTGTAACACTAGTATCACCAGTATTACCGTGTGCAGTGTTATTTGTGAAAATACAACCATCAACAGTATTATATTTAGATTTAGATCCACCAAACCAATATACACCTCCTCCACTCAACTCCGCCAAGTTATTTGTAAAGTTAGAATTATATACAGTAGATTTTGAACCAGTGGAATACATTGCACCACCATTTTCATTAGCAAGAGAATATGTGAATGTAGATTCACTTACGTTACAAGAATCACCTTCAAGGTATATCGCTCCACCAACATGTGCACTGGAATATTCGAATTCTGAACCTAAAATCTTAGCATAGTCCCCTTCAATATAAATGGCTCCCCCATCACCAACAGTTGTTGATACGGAAGAATTGTTGAAAATGGAACCTTCAACAGTAGCATAATTTTCCTTAATGTAAATAGCACCACCACGAGGGTTAGTGTTATTAAATATTCCGCCAGTAACTTCAGAATCGGTGAAGTTGGAATCTTTTACAGTAGCTTTTAAACCTTCAATGTAAATAGCACCACCACGATAATCAGCAGATGAATCAACGAAGCTGGAAGAGTCAATAGTTGTTTCACTACCTAAAATGTAAATAGCACCACCAACCTCAGCAGTAGTAATATTGAAAGTGGATTTTTCTACTTTAGCATTTGTACCGTTAACATAAATAGATCCACCGTTGTCCGGAGCAGAACAGTTCATAAAGTCAGAACCTGTAATAGTAGTATTAGCACCAGTGATGTAGATTGCACCACCTTCACCTTTAAGTGCGTTACTTGCAAGACATCTCAGAAATGTGGAACCTGTGATGTTGGTGTCATCACCTGCAACATAAATGGCTCCACCACTAACACCCAGATTCTGGAGGCTTTCACCAGCATTTTGAATAAGTGTAATTTGTGATTTGACATATGTGAAATTATTTAATACATCTGTAAGGTCATTTCCTGCATATACCTCCAAAAGCAAGTCAAGGTTAGCTTCAATATTATTAATAATCACACTAATATCATAAACTGCACGGTTAAATTCTCTGAGAGTTGTTTGTTTAGGCAGATTATTTAACTTGGTTTTTAGAGTATTTAAATTATTTTTATATGCCACATAATTATTTTTAATACTTCGTGAATAAGTCATTAATGAATTAATATTGTTTGAAGCGGTCTTTCTAACATCATCATAGGCACTATAAGTAGCATCACTTGGAATTGATTGTAAAGTTCCTTTAGCAATGCTGAGATTATTTAAAAATTCATCATATGAACCGTCATTTTCTGCATATTTTACACAGTCATATACTTCTGTCAAATTACCGATAGCCGCATTAAGGTTAGCTGCATTGAATGTATGTGAATTTCCTATGAATATCTTATCAACAAGATTGTTTTTAATGAGTTGTAATCTTTTGTAAAGATAACTATTATCATTACCTAGGATATATGCATAATTCATTCTTGTAGCAAGACCATCATAAACAGGTTTTACCTTACTGTTGTAATAACTGTTATAAGTACCATCGTCAGGAATATCGCGTAATAATTGTATAAGACTTGATAATTCCAAGGAATTCAAAAGGTCAGTGTCTGTTACCATAAGAGGGATAGCATTGCTAAGTTCTGTTAGATTGTCTATTGCTGCATGAAGGTTATCAACATTTAAAATTTTATTATTGAATATTTTATTAACAAGCTTTTCTCTGATGGAATATATTAAATTATAAATATTGGTGAAATTATCACTAAATCCATTATTAATATCATTATTATATGCAATAAGTCCGTTAACTCTAATTAAGATATTGCTTATTAGAGGTTTGAATACATCACGGTCAGGAGTTACCCACTCAATAGGGTAACCTGCACCACAGTCTACAAAGTCAACAGAAATTGTAGCATTGTTTCCTTCTACATAAATTGCACCACCCTCAAAGGTTGCGTTACTCAAAGTAATAGTTGTATCAAGGATTTGTGCATTTTCACTCTTAATATAAATGGCTCCACCTTTACCTAAAAGCCCTTCCTCGAAAGCGGATACATCAAGGTTTTCGTCAAATAGAGCATGTGAATCATCACCTGCAATGGTATTGTTGAGAATACATCCTATAACAATAGCACGGTCTCCGTGAATGTAAATTGTACCACCGTTAAACGCAGTGGAGTCAGTGAAGTTGGATTTATTGATTGTTACATCACGTCCTTGAACATAAATGGCTCCACCTTCTCTAGCATCGGAATTGTCGAAAGTACAGTTTACAATATTTGAAGAGTTACCCATTACATAAATTGCTCCACCACCATTAGCGTAAGATTTTCCGGTTTCGGCAATATTCATTGAAACGTTACAGTTTTCAAATTCTGAGTCTGTAATGTTTACGCGGTTACCTGTAACGAATATTGCACCACCTGAAATCAATGCATATGTATCTTTGAAGCTTGATTTTTCAATGGATGTATCATTACCTGTAAGTGAAATGGTACCTCCGTTTGAAGAGGACCCGTCTAAGCTTATTCCTTTGTTGTTTTCACATGTGATGTTGTAAATTGTACCGTAGTTTCCATCCCAGTTGATTGCACCACCGTCATCTCCGGCAGTGTTGTTTATGAATTTTGAATTATACAGATTACCTGCTTGACCGGTAATATAGATTGCACCACCGTCTTCTGAAGAGTAGAGGTTAATGAATTCGGAGCGGTCAACAGTTACGTCGTGACCTGTAATGTAAATACCTCCACCGTAAACCGCATCTGTGCTGTTTATTACGGAATTTTCAATAAGTGCTTCATTACCTGAAATGTAAATAGCTCCACCGCTTGCTACAACTTCCGGAACTACAACCAGGTCAGAGAGACTGTTTAATTTACCAGCAGTATCTTTCACTTCACCAAGCAAGTTATCTACAATTGTTTTGTCATTGCCTGATGCTGTTTCATTTAATTCTTTCAATTTGTCATTAAGTTCATCTAATAATTTTAAAGCATCTTCAACATATGTGGAATTGTATGTGTTTCCATCCAATATTCTCTCAACATCTTCTTTAAGTTTATTTAATGTTGATAGTAAATCATTCTTATCCTCAGCAGAAGACAAATCATTAACTTCAGCGATTATAGCCTCAATATCACTTAAAATATCATCATGAACATCGAAACTTTCTGAAACGGCAACTATATAATCGAATTCTTCGTCAATATCTTTTACATCACCAAGCAGTTTAATAATGTTATTCTTGTCGTTTCCTGATGGTAAAGTTCCGTTCAATTGAGTCAATGTCTCATTCAATTCAGCTAATAAGTTAATGGCTATTGTACGGTTGGTTGTGTTGATTCCATCATTAGTCAGGATATTGTCAATAGCAGTTTGAAGATCGTGTAAAGTTTTATTAATATTTTTCATGTCTGCATCGGAGATAGTTTCATTACCCATATTTTCAAAGTAGGTTATCATTGAATCCATTTCCCTTTTAACCACTTTGATGATATCCTTGTAGAACTTGTAGTCAACAGTTATACCGTATGAATCTGCTCCAATTGCATGAGTATCAGTAATGTTTGCAGAGATGGTAGCATCGTCACCTTCTACGTAAATTGCACCACCTTGTGTACCGATACAGTCTTCGAAAATACATTGTGAAATAACAGTTTCGTTACCTAAAATATAGATTGCACCACCTTGGGTGGTTGAATTACATGTTTCAAACTCAGAAGTTTCAATGCTTACGCGATTACCAGTAACGTAAATTGCACCACCGTAAGATACTGCAGAAGAGTTTACGAATGTGGACTCTGAAAGGGTAATGTCATTACCTGTAATACAGATTGTTCCTCCGTTGGAGTTGGAATCATCCAAACTGATACCTTTGTTGTTTTCACAGGTGATATTGTAGATAGTACCGTAGTCACCTTCCCAGTAGATTGCACCACCATCATCGCCTGCAATATTGTATGTGAAAGTGGAATTGTGCAGTTCAGAATAGTCACCTGAAACATATACTGCACCACCGTCTTCGGTTGCATTGTTGCGGGTGAATGTGGAATTGACAACTTGGGTATATTGTCCTTCAGCATAGATTGCGCTTCCGTAGGTAGCGTGACATTCTTCGACAGTACAGTCGCTGACTAAAATATGGTCACCGAGAATCTGGATAGCACCACCGGTTGAATTGCTTACGTTACAGTCATAGAAGTCACATCCTGTAATGTTTACATAGTTACCTGTTGCGAAAATTGCTCCACCAGTTACCTTAGCATAGCTTTGGTTGAAAGTGGAGTCGGAAAGAACCATGTTGTCTCCTACAAGACAGAGTGACCCTCCTTTGGAGTTACCGTGAGAACTTATTCCTCTGTTGTTTACACAGGTGATGTTATGTATGATACCGTCACCACCATTCCAGTAGATTGCACCACCATCGTCACCAGCATAGTTGTCGTAGAATGTGGAGTTGTGCAGTTCACAATCGAAACCGTTTACAAATAGTGCACCACCATCTTCACTAGCATAGTTTTTCTCGAATGTGGAATTTATGATTTTGTCTTCAGTTGCTCCTTCCCTGAAGTGGACTGCACCACCATAGAGCACAGCAGTGTTGTTGATGAATGTGGAATTTATGATTGAACTGTCACTAGCTCCTATGTCAAATGAAATTGCTCCACCGTGACCTGTTAGGTTTTTGTTAATGCCGCTTGAAGTGTCATGATGATCATTGTATGTGTTGTTGGCAGTACCTAACGCATGGTTGTTTTCAAATGTACATAATTCAATGGTTACATTATCATTGTCCTGTACGAATATTGCTCCTCCACGGCCTGCAGCAGTGGAATCTGTGATGTTTACATTATAAAGCTTAATGTGGTCACCAGTAATCATCATTGCTCCACCGTCACCACCGGTAGTGTTGGTATCCCAGTGGCTGGAGTCCCATCTGGCATATTTGACTTTGCCGTCTTCACTTTCATATAGGTCACCACCGTGAGCAGTGGTATTCATGATTATGATGTTTCTGAACTCACCATAGTCCCCGTCGTAGTAGATTGCACCTGCAGAACGGGCCGCCTGTGTATTGGTGAAGTTACAGTCAATTACCTTACCGTAGTTAGCACCGGCCAACCAGTCAAGACCTCCACCGTTGGTACCTGAAGTACAGTTTTCAAAGGTACAGTTGGTATATTCCACATGGTCTCCACCAGTCATGTATGCTCCACCACCACGACGAGCGGAATTGGAGTCGGTAAATATACAGTTGTCAATGTGTGCATTGTCTCCACTCCACATGATGGAACCACCGTCACCACCGAAGTACTCATCAATTGCCCAATCGATTGGAGAAGGACCGGTTTCAGTGGTTTCGTCAATCTTCAACCAGTAGTGCATATCTGAAACTTGAGATACATACAATTCATATCTGACATTTTTATCTCCTTCTTTAATTACAAGAACATACAATTTATTGTCGGTAGCAATGGAAGGTTTAGGAAGAGAAGTTCTATTTATAACATCACTTAAGCTAGTAATGTTAGCATAATCAGTACTGATTGCAGTTCCTAATGCACTGTTTCCTGTGAAGTTACAGTAGCTTACATTACCATTGTTACCGTCCCATTCAATTGCACCACCAGATCTGTAAGCAGTGTTGTTGACAAATGAGGAGTTGAAAATATCTGCATCTGTAGAATTGACGGAAAAGCTTATTGCAC
This sequence comes from Methanobrevibacter sp., assembly GCF_045541095.1. Taxonomy (GTDB): domain Archaea; phylum Methanobacteriota; class Methanobacteria; order Methanobacteriales; family Methanobacteriaceae; genus Methanocatella. Next base: position 3,709 of record NZ_JAZQIJ010000154.1, on the reverse strand, counting down.
CACCGTTACGTGCAGCAGTGTTGTTGAAGAAGTATGAGTTTTTGATTGTACCGTTTGATGCACCCTTGTCGAAACCGATAGCACCTCCGTTACCAGTGTACCATTTGTTGAGTCCACTTGAAGTGTCTCTTGCATCATTATATGTGTTGTTTGCAATACCTAAAGCACGGTTGTTTTTAAATGTACATAAATCGAAAGTGATGTTGGTATTGTCCTGAAGGAAGACCGCTCCACCACGACCAGTAGCAGTACAGTTGGTAAATGTCACATTGTAGAGATATGCATGGTCACCAGTGAACATGATTGCTCCTGCATCCCCTCCAGTAGTGTTTGTATCCCAGTGGCTTGAATCCCATCCGGCATAGTTTACAAGTTTGTCGTCACTTTGTTTGAGGGATCCTCCCCATGCTTTGGTGTTGATGATTGTGATGTTTTTCATTTCACCATAGTCACCGTCGTAGTAGATTGCACCTGCTGAACGTGCTGCTCTGGTTTCATTGAAAATACAGTTGTAGATTTTACCGTAGTTTGCACCTGCAAGCCAGTCCACACCTCCTCCGTTTGTTCCGGACGTACAGTGTGTGAAGTTACAGAGGTCGTAGGTTACGTTGTTACTTCCGGTCATGTATGCTCCACCACCACGACGTGCGGAGTTGGAATCTACGAATGAACAGTTGTATACAAGACCTATATCACCACTCCAAAGGATAGTACCACCGTCTCCACCATAGTACTGGTCAATCGCCCAGTCAACTGGAGATATGATAGATTTTGAGCGTAAAATATCTTCTTCATCAAGTTTCAGCCAGATTATATCTGTTCCATTATCATGAGCGACATATGATGCGAAATGATCTATTTCAGTTGAAACTGACTGATTGAGTACATATAATTTTCCGTCAACAGATGTAGGTTTGGTGTTGAAGAAATCAGGATCAGTAACGATTTGAATATCATCCATGGTTATGGACAGTGTGTATTCCCAGGCTTCTCCGGTTGCTCTGTTGTTTATGAATCTGGAGTTTTTGAGTGTACCGTTAATACCATTCCAGAAGATTGCACCACCTGAACGTCTAGCAGTGTTATTAAAGAATATAACATCATCGACTACACCGTTACGTGCACCTTTATTCCAGTTGATTGCACCACCGTCCTGACCTGCAACGTTGTTTGCAAAGTAATCATGTTTAAATGTAGTGTTTTCACAAGCTCTGTCACTTGCATGAAGGAATATTGCTCCACCACGGTTAGCGGCAGTGTTATTTACAAAGTTGGAATGTTCGACATCACCTAAAGCACCTGCCCATAGTACTGCACCACCGTCACCACCATATGTAATCTCACCAAGCACGCTGGTTCCGTTTACAGTACCTAAAGCAGTGTTGTTGTAGAATTTTGAATATTTGATGGTACCGTTGACACCATTCCAGAAGATTGCACCACCTGATCTTTTTGCAGTATTGTTTATGAAATTGGAGTTGTCAACTACACAGTTATGAGCGCCTACATCAAATGTAATTGCTCCACCGTTCATATCAGCAGTGTTAAATGCAAAGTAATCATCTATGAAGGTGGTGTTGAGATCACCGTGTTCACAAGGTTCCAGATATACTGCTCCACCACGTCCGCTTGCATTCATATTAACGTTTTTCTTAGCTTCATTTTCAATGAATCTGCAGTTTTCAATAGTACCGTTCATTCCTGCCCAGTAGATTGCACCACCTTCACCTGATTTATTATATGTTCCTTTGTTTAAACCTAATGCAATATTGTGGGTGAAGTTTGAGTATAAGATTTGACCGTTGTGACCTCTCCAATATACTGCACCACCATTAGCATTAGCAGTGTTGTCTATAAATGTGGAGTAGTAGATACGACCTTCGGATGCACCTTCGTGCCAGTCCACAGCACCACCGTTAGTGCCTGCATGATTACTTATAAATGTAGATTTATTGAATGTAGTATTGGTACAGTTACCTAAATCACTACCCTGCAGGTAAACTGCTCCACCACGTCTTGCAGCTTCATTATCTTCAAACCTACAGTTATCTACAATACCATTAGCACCAGTCCACATGATAGCACCACCATAACCACCATTGGTTAAAACACCATAAGAGTCATAATCCCATTCAATACCTAAAGCTTTATTATCAGTGAAGTTAGAGTTTGTAATAGTACCTGTACGACCAAACCAGAATATAGCACCAGCAGACCTATTAGCAATATTGCCTTCAAAAGTACAAGCATCAACAGTACCATTACGCGCATACCTATTAAAGTTAAGAGCACCACCATTTATACGAGCAGTATTGTTAATGAAACGACTGTTTTTAAATGTAGTATTACTATTATCCCTAAGGAATACTGCACCACCAGACCTATTAGCATTATTAGATGTAAAGTTACAATCACTTATTAAACCAATACTACCAGTCCATACTATAGCACCACCAGAACCACCAAGTACCTCATTACCTTGATCATCAATATAATTCTCAATAGGAGTACCATCTTCATATTGTCTATCATCACTATCAACAGTACCCCATGCAGTATTGTTAGTAAACTCACAACCAGTTACAATACCATTAATACCATACCAGAATACTGCACCACCATTACGTGCAGCAGTATTGTTGATGAAAATAGAATTAGTTAATTTACCATCAGTAGAGTTCTTTTGCCAGTTAATAGCACCACCATTCAAACCTGCATCATTACCTTCAAAGTAACAGTCATCTACAGTTACATTTGTACAGTTTTCTGTAGAGTTACCATGTAGGAATATTGCTCCTCCACGGTAAGCAGCAGTGTTATTAACAAATCTACAATTATTATTGATAGTACCATTACTACCTACCCATATAACAGCACCACCGTCTCCACCACCAAGAACACCATTGATAGTAGTAACTTTATCTCCAGTAGCATTATTGTCGGTGAAATTTGAATTTGTAATAGTTCCATAGTGACCACTCCAATGTATAGCACCACCACTACGGTGAGCAGTGTTGTTTGTGAAAGTGGAATCCCTTACAATACCATTGTGTGAGTTTGCACTCCAGTCTATTGCACCACCGTTAAGGCCTGCTACATTTCCTGTGAAATCAGAGCCTGAAATGACACTCATGTCAGGGTGATCCAGATATACTGCACCACCATGGCCACTAGCAGTGTTGTTTATGAAATTACAGTTTTCAATGGTTATTGCACCTGATGCATTAATAGACCCTCCATTTCCATTAGCATTAGCATTGACAAATGTAATTCCGGTTAATGTTACAGCGTGTCCACTATCTATATTGAATATTCTGGCCAGATGATTAGCATCGAGGATAACTTTTCCCTGTCCATCAATTTTTGTTATGGAAGTTGGAAGAGTTATACCATCGGCTAAATTATCACTATCACTGTAAGTATAATTTTTCTCCAGTGTTACGGTAGTTCCGACCGTATTTAAATCGTTCTGCAAGTCTGTAAATGTTCCTGCATTTTCATTTCCAGCCCGCAGAATTTGATTTGAGTCAGGAAGTGAATATGCAGAGACATTACTGCTTTCGACAACTTCAATATCATGAGTTGCCTTTACCGTATCTGTGCTATTTTGCCCGACATCGGCAGCGACAACCGCCTGAAGTGAGAAAATAAAACAGACAATAAAACATATCATCAATATCTCTTTTTTATTCATAATACACCCCCTCCA
>NZ_JAZQIJ010000153.1:0-21247 GCF_045541095.1 Methanobrevibacter sp. | reverse complement strand
ACTGAATGTTTAATTTAGGTAATACTAAATTAATATTTTTTAAATTATAACTTCAGTTATTTTCTTGTTTTATAGTATATTGTTAAAATTTAACTGAATGTTTAATTTTTTTAAAATAATATTATACATTATTTAAAATTTAATAAGTTAGTAGAAACTATAACGTTTATATATTATAAAAATCTAAACTACATATCACTATAGACTCTCCATGATTTCATAAAAATTGAAATCTTTAAAGATGGAGGGGGTGTATTATGAATAAAAAAGAGATATTGACAATAATATTATTAATATGTGTTCTTTTCTCACTGCAGGCAGTTGTAGCTGCTGACAGTGGATCAAACAGCACAGACAGTGATGTCCTGTCAGTTGATAATAATGTCTCTTCATATGCGCTTCCTAACTCTGATGCAAACAGTCTGGAAGCTGCCAATGAAGAATCATTTACCAACTTGCAGACTGTAGTAAATAATGGTGGAACAGGCTTTGCTAGTCATAATTATACATGGGTTAGTGGCGATACTCAAGTACGTATAACAAGCCCTATAACTTTAGACGGTGATGGTAAAGTCATAATAGACGCTAAAAAGCAAACAAGAATATTTGACATAGAAACTGGGGTTAGTGTAACCCTGAAAGGAATTACATTTATCAACGGTAATGCTACTAATGGTAACGGAGGGTCTATTTTTTCCAATGGTGCAATAACCATTGAAAACTGTAATTTCATAAACAACACTGCTAGTGGTCATGGTGGTGCAGTATATCTGGATCACCCTGACATGAGTACTATTTCAAACTCTGATTTCACAGGAAATGTTGCAGGCCTTAACGGTGGTGCAATTGACTGGAGTGCAAACTCACACAATGGTGTTGTAAGGGATTCCACTTTCACAAACAATACTGCTCACCGTAGTGGTGGTGCAATACACTGGAGTGGTCACTATGGAACTATTTCAAATTCAAATTTCACCAACAATAATGCTACTGGTGATGTGGTAACTACTATAAATGGCGTTCTTGGTGGTGGAGATGGTGGTGCTGTTATATGGGTAGGTAGTAATGGTACTATCAATAACAATTGTAGATTTGTTAATAACACTGCTGCTTACCGTGGAGGAGCAGTATTCCTACATGGTAACTCTACAGAAAACTGTACTAATGTAACTGTAGATAATTGTTACTTCGAAGACAATGATGCAGGTCTTAATGGTGGTGCTATTAACTGGCAAAAGAACTCTACTAAAGGTAGACTACTTAATTCTATTTTCATTAATAATACTGCTGCACGTAATGGTGGTGCAGTATTCTGGTATGGTACTAATGGTACTGTAGCTAATTGTGACTTCACTGATAATGAAGCATATGGTACTGTAGATTCTGATAATAGAATTGATGACCAAGGCCGTCATGCTGACAATTATATAGATGATCAGGGTAATCCTGTACTAGGTGGTTCTGGTGGTGCTATTGTATGGACTGGTAGTATAGGTAATATAACTGGTTGTAATTTTACTCATAATACTGCTAAGAGGTATGGTGGTGCAGTATTCCTTAGGGATAATAATTATACTACTTTCAAAAATGATAAGTTCATTAACAATACTGCTAATGTGAATGGTGGTGCAATTAACTTTAATAGGTATGCACGTAATGGTACTGTTGATGGTTGTACATTTGAAAACAATACTGCTAATAGGTCTGCTGGTGCTATATTCTGGTTTGGTCGTACCGGTACTATTAAAAACTCTAACTTTACCAATAATAGTGCTTTTGGTATTGTAGAGGATAAAGACTCATATGGTAACTTAACCTATGGTGGTTATGGTGGTGCTGTAATGTGGACTGGTGCTAATGGTATTGTAGATAACTGTATATTTGTAGATAATGATGCTGCAAGACGTGGTGGAGCAGTTTATCTGCAAGGTAGTGATTTAGGTAACTGTTCCAATACTACTTTCAATAATTCAAAATTCATCAGAAACCATGCAGGTACAAATGGTGGTGCTGTAGACTGGCACGAAGGTGCAACTGATGGTCATATCTATTACTCTGTATTTGAGCATAACACTGCTAATGCTAATGGTGGTGCTGTATATTGGAGAGGTCACAATGGTATAATTCTACACACTAACTTTACCAGCAATACTGCTGAAGGATTAAACTCCGGAACCTATGGTAACTATGGTGATGGAGGTGCAATGTACTGGGCAGGTATTAATGGTACTGTTGAAGACTGCAGATTTATAGATAATGAAGCTAAGAAGAATAGTGCTGTAGATGCTGGTGGTCGTGGAGGTGCAGTATACCTTGAACCATGTGGTCACGGTAACATTAACACTACCTTCAGAGATAATTACTTTGCTTTCAATACTGCAGGTACTAATGGTGGTGCTATTAACTGGCACGTTGATGCTCAAAACGGTATAGTTGAAAGTTCCACTTTCATAAACAATACAGCAAAAAGATCTGGTGGTGCAATCTTCTGGAATGGTATCAATGGTACTATAAAGTATTCAAAATTCTACAACAACACAGCTTTAGGTATTACAAATGGAACAAGTGTACTTGGTGAGATTACCTATGGTGGTGATGGTGGTGCTATCATGTGGGCAGGTCCTTTAGGTATTGTAGAACATTCCAACTTTGTAAACAACTCCGCTGCTCAACGTGGAGGAGCAGTATTCCTGCATGCTAGTGACAGGCAATGTGAAAACACTACATTCAAACAGGATTACTTTGCAAACAATGTTGCAGGTTATGATGGTGGTGCTATCAACTGGAACAAAGGTGCACGTAACGGTCTTGTAGATAATGTAACTTTCTTCAACAACACCGCTAGAAATAACGGTGGTGCAATTCTTTGGAATGGTATTAACGGTACTGTTAAAAACTCCAGATTTATTAACAACAGGGCTACCGGTGAAGTTCATGAATATCCAATAACTGTAACCATGTCCAACATAATTGTCATAAATGTTACTGGACCTAAAGAAATTGACCTAAATGACTTAGTTGATACACCTCAAACAGGTAAATTATATGTAATTAATCAAACTATTTCTGCTGATATTGATCACTTTGAATCCTGGGTATACACTGGCACTGAATTTAAGAAATTGGATGCTATTGATATTTCACGTTCAGAGTCAATCATCTCACCTGTAGACTGGGCAATTGACCACTTCTTCGGTGGTGACGGTGGTTCCATTCTGTGGAGTGGTGATGTAGGTCTTGTATATAATTGTACTTTTGTTGAATCCAACTCTGCCCGTCGTGGTGGTGGAGCATACATGACCGGTTCAGACAATGTAACCTATGACTTATGTAATTTCACCGACTGTACTTCAGGTACCAACGGTGGAGGTGTAGACTGGCTGGCAGGTGCTAACTACGGTCATATCTATAACTGTATTTTCAACAACACCAGAGCTGCACGTTCAGCTGGTGCAATCTATTACGATGGTGACTTTGGTAGACTGGAAAACATTACAATAATCAACACTACATCCTATGGAGGATCTTTAAAAACCAGTAAAGACGGACTTGTAAAATATGCTGGTTGGGATTCAAGTCACTGGGATACAAACACTACTGGTGGAGATGCAGGAGCAATCATGTTCACAGGGGATAATACATATTTATACAATGTAACATTCACTAACTGTACTTCAGAAGGTCGTGGAGGTGCAGTCTTTTTACAGGATAATGCTAATATCACATTTGACTTATGTAAATTTGAAAACAATGAAGCAAAGGGTATTGCAAACAACACCTGGGACAATTATAAAGAAGAATATGATGGAAGCGGATATAATTATAAATTAACCGGTCACGGTGGAGCTATTGCATTTGATGTAGGTGCTCACGAATGCACAATTAAAAATTCTGAATTTATAGAAAACTATGCTCGTCGTGATGGTGGTGCAATCAACATTGCGCTAAATTCATACAATGCTACTATTGAAGATTGTATATTTACAAATAACTCCTGTGGAGATGACGGTGGAGTTATTAACTGGGAAGGTAATTTAGGTCTTGTTAAAAACATTACCTGTTACAACAACAAAGGTATATCATATAATGATGTAGTAACTGGACAATCTAATTCTAAAGGTGGAGTAATCTGTCTTACTGGTGATAATGTTACTATAACAGAATCCAAGTTCACATTATCTACTATATTACAGAGTCCAGAGGATAATGATGCTGGTGCAATGTTTATCACTGGTGAAAATACAACTGTTTCACATTCAACATTTGACAGATGTTATGCTCCTGAACAGGGAGGTGCAATGAAAATTATCGGTAACCTTACTACAGTTATCAACTGTACTTTTACAAACTGTAATTCTTCCGAAGAAGGTGGAGCAATTGTTGTAGAAGGTTTAGATTGTAAAGTATATAATTCAACTTTCCGCAATATCCTTGCAGGAGATGATGGTGGTGCAATTTTATGGATTGGTCAAAGAGGTTTAATATATAACAGTACTTTTTCAATTACTAATGCAGTAGGTATGAATGGCCATCATTCCAAAGGTGGTGCAGTCAATGTAGTAGGTGATTATTCTGTCATTACAAAATCCAAATTCGAAATGACTTCATCAGCTATAGATGGTGGAGCAATTTACGCTACAGGTAATCATATTAATATTACAGATTCCACATTCAACAAATGTAATGTTTCACACGCTTCTGAAGCAAATTATGCACATGGTGGAGGTGCTATCTATGTTCAGGGTGTCAACGCATTAATTGCAAATTCCACTTTCGATCAAACCAATGCTAGAATAGGTGGTACCTTGTATATTGATGGTCGTGATGCTGTTGTTGATAATATTACTATTAATCGTACTTTTGTATCTACTCATGGTGGAGCGATTTACATTAAAGGGGTAAATGCTGTTATTAATAATTCTGATATATCAATGAACAATGCAACCCTTTCTGGTGGTGCAGTATATATTGAAGGTAGGTATGCAACTATTGAAAATTCAGCATTCAGCAATACTGTTGCAAAATCCGGATCTTCTTTCACTAATAGTAATTTAGGTGGTGCAATATATATTATGGGTAATGATGCTTCTATCATAGGATCTAAATTTAATAACTCCAATGCATATAGAGGAGGAATGATTTACCTTGAAGGTAGTTATTGTGATGTAATTAATTCCTCATTTGAAAATGGTCATACTTCCTGGGACGGTGGAGCAGTATATGCTACAGGTTCACATTCTAATGTACTTAACTCAAACTTTACAAATAATGTTGCAGACCAAGATGGAGGAGCTCTATTCTGGTACGGTAAATCTAGCAATAATGTTGTTGATGGTTGTATCTTCATAGGTAACATTGCTTATGCTCCTGGTGATACTATAACTCCTGATACTGGTAAGAGAACTACTAGAGGTGGTGGAGCAATCTACTGGTCTGAAGGTGGAGTTAATGCAATTGTTCGTAATTCCCAATTTATTAATAATTCAGCTCGTACCAATGCAAAAGCAGATGGTGGAGCTATTTTATGGGATTATTCTGCTGGAACTGCAATTTTAGATAACTGTATATTTGATGGAAACTTTATTACAACATCTGCTAGTATCACCGGTAAATCACCGTGGGTGCAAGGTGGAGCTATTTATATTAGACCTACTGGTAATTTTATTGTTAATAACTCCGAATTTAGAAATTGTTGGTCAATTAGGGAAGCAGGTGCACTATACGTTGATGGTGCTAATGCTCCAAATACACGGATTATTAATACTAAATTCATAAATAACACTGCTAAAGGTCAGGGAGCTAATATAGATGATAATGATAGAGGTGGAGGCGGTTTGATGATTAAAGGTACTAAAAACGTTTGGGTAATAAATGCCACCTTCATAAACAACACTGCAAACTATGGTGGAGCACTTTCTATATGGAAATTACAAAGAATTAATTCTCCTATTGTTTATGTAATCAACACAACTTTTGATGGAAATAAAGCTACTGGTGGTAAAGAGGGTTCTAACTCTGGTGGATCTATATATGCAACTGCATATGATACTGCTTGCAATTTTGAACTTGAAAATATTACATTTATAAACGGTAAAGCGGATTATATGGGTGGAGGAATGTACCTTACAAATAATGCTGTGCTAACCTATAAAAACTTAACTTTCATCAATAACTCTGCTGAACTGGGTGGTGGATTATACTGGGATAGAGCAGTTACTATCCAAGGTATGAACTTCATCAATAACTCTGCTAACCAAGGTGGTGCTATTTTCGTTCCTAAAGGTCAAACCATTCAATATAATAATTTCACTGGTAATAATGCTACTACTGAAGGTGGAGCTATTTATGTAAGTTCTTCAGATGTTACTATTAAGTATAATAATTTCACAAATAATACTGCTAATATGGGTGGTGCTATTTTCACACCTATTTCAGATAATACTATCAGTATAACATATTCTAATTTCACTGGTAATAATGCTACTAAAGGTGGAGCTATTTACAATGGATATAAAGGTGCTAATGGTAAATATATCACTTATTGTAATTTTATAAGAAATAATGCAATTGAAGAGGGTGGTGCTGTTTATCTTGCTAATGATAATCAACAAATAATTTATTGTAATTTTGAATCAAACAGTGCAGGAAAAGGTGGTTCTGTTTATGTTAAAATGGATTTATCAAATATTTATATTAAAAATTCTAAATTTAAAACTTCACAAGCAGACAATGGTGGTGCTGTCTACTATGCAGGTTCAACTCAACCAAATCTTTGGATTCAGGATAGTGACTTTATAAATAATACTGCTGCATATAATGGTGGAGCTGTTTATTATGTAACAATTGAAAATGGTATTAACCGTGTTTACAGGGACTTTAATAACTTTGACGGCATTGGAGTAATAAACTCATCAACTCACAGAACTGATGTTCGCACTAACGCTACTTCTACTCATATTATTCAAAGGTGCTTATTCGAAGATAATTATGATTATTTATTCAATATTCTTACCGAAACAAGTTATGATGCTCCGGTTATTACTGTTATTGTTGACAGTCCTAGAAATGTTAATAGAAAAAATATATATACTGTTATAAGTTTAACTAATTCAACTACTGGTCAATTAATCAGTCAGGTCATTATTACTCCGGATAATTACTTTGAACATTACAATGAACATGAACAAACATTGTATGCTACTTTCACAGGTCTTCGAACTAATCAAACTTATAATATTACTGTTGAATTTGAAAATACTGACTACTTATATAAAACAAACAGTACTAGTGAGACTGCACATGGTGATCCAATTGGTGATTTCACACTTCTCCAACGTTGGATTGAAGGCAATATCACTAATGGAAAATATGAGATCCACTTGCCAAGGACAATGAGATTCACTCCGTATTATGGTAATGATACTACTTATACTTTAGATACAAAATGTATGAATCTTACAAATATCAAAAAACCATTTACAATTTATGGTGACGGTTGGGGTATTGATGCAAGAGGATTCTCCAGAATATTCAATATCACAGCAGCCAATGTTACCTTTATTGATGTGGACTTTTCCAATGGTAATGCCAGTGGTCCACGTGGTGATGGTGTAGATAAAGGAGGAGCCATATATTGGGCTGGTGTTAATGGTAAATTAATTGATTGTAATTTCTTTACCAATAATGCTACCACAGGTGGAGGAATCTACTATGAGTACACAGCTTTAAATGCTAAAATATTTAATGCCACATTTAGGGCAAACAATGCAGTTACCAGAGGTGGTGCCATTGACTGTAACTCCCCTGGAATGGAATTGGAAAACATTACATTTATATCTAACACAGCATATATTGGTGCAGCTTTATGTAGGGAAGTAAATGCTACAGGAGGTCATGGATTTAATAACACATTTACAGATAACCATGCGGAATATGCAGGTGCAGCTCTTGCATGGATTAATGCATCAAGTATTCACATTGATACTTACTACTTCTATGATAACACCGCAGGTTACAGTGGTGGAGCAATCTATGTAGGTGAAGGCAGTGGAAACTGTGAAATTATAAACTGTCTCTTTGACAACAACTATGTGGACAATGCAACAGATGGTCACGGTGGTGCTATTGAATGGTATGCTGAAAAAGGTCTTGTTGACAATTCCATATTCACAAATAACTATGCTTATGACGGTGGAGCAATCTATGTAGGTAGTGCTTCAGGTAAAATCAACATTACCAAATCCACATTCGAAGATAACTATGCACTTAGTTTTGGTGGAGCTGTCAGTTTGAGTGCATCTTCTGTAACTATCAATCAATCCAACTTCTTTAATAACAAAGCACTTCAAGGTGGAGCATTATATGTAGGCGGAGAAGGTGAAACCAACTATGTATACAACTCTGTTTTCGAAGGAAACAATGCAACTGATGGTAACGGTGGTGCTATTAACTGGATGGCATCTTCAGGTACAATCGTAAATTCAAACTTAACAAATAACAATGCATATTATGGTGGTGGAATATACTTCGGTGGTCTTTCAAATGAAAGTATAATTACAAACTGTATATTCACAGACAACCATGCTAAATACAATGGTGGAGCAATTGACTGTAATGCTTCCAGAATGTTTTTATCTCATACTGTATTTGATGGAAATTATGCTCAATTTGGTGCAGCATTATGTAGGGAAACTAATGCTCAAAAAGGATCCGGTGAAAACAACACATTCAAGAACAACCATGCGTTTGTTTCAGGTGCAGCTTTAGGTTGGATGGGTTCAATCGGAATTAAAATTACTAACTACACATTTATCAATAACTCTGCTGATGTTAGCGGTGGAGCTATTTATGTAAGTCCTACCAGTCATAACTGTTCAATCATTGATTCCTACTTTGAAGATAACTTCGTAACAAATGCAAGTGCTGAGGATTTATTCACTTGGCCTTCATGGGATGGAGACCTAATGACTTATAGTGTCAGATCCACTAATGACACAAGTCTAGCTAATAAAACAATAATGGATACTACAACAACTACATATTACTATCTTTTAGGCGAGTATCCTGATGATTTAGTGGTTGGTGGAGCAATCAACATTCTTGCAGAAAATGCAACAATTCAAAATTCCAACTTCACAAGAAACACCGCAAGATTAGGTGGAGGAATATATGTAGGTGCTGATTCAGGTAACACTGTCATTAACGTTTCAGTATGGAGAGAAAATGTTGCTTACGAACGTGGTGGAGCTATTAACTTACACGCTTCAGGTGTACATATTGATGACGGTGAATTCTATAACAACATTGCGGTTAATGGTAGTGCAGTGTTTGTTGGTGGTGTAGGTACTGAAAACAAAATACATGGATCCATTTTCGATGGAAATATTGCAAAAGATTATGGTGCAGGTGTTTACTGGGTTGCTTATGAAGGTGAAATAGTTAATTCTTCATTTACCAGAAACTCTGCAGTCTATGGTGGAGGTATCTACTTAAACGGTAAATCAAGTAATACCAATATTACCAATACAACATTCACTTACAATAACGCTACCAAAAACGGTGGTGCAATTGAATGTAATGCAGAAAATATTGGTATTTACAATTTAACATTCGAACATAACTATGCAGGAGAATACGGTGCAGCTTTATGCAGAGAGTCAGGTGCAAGATACGGTCATGGAGACCATAACGTATTTAATTACAACCATGCTGGCATTGCTGGTGCAGCTCTTGCATGGATGGGTGTGGAAAACATTAACATTAACTATTATAATTTCACAGGCAACACCGCAAATCAAAGAGGTGGAGCAATTTATGTAGCGCAAGGCAGTAACTTCTGTGTTGTAAACAATTCAATGTTCACCGGAAACAACGTAACCAATTTAACAAGTGGTTTCGGTGGAGCAATAGATATCAATGCATTGAATGCAACAATTATTAACTCTAACTTCACAAACAACCATGCATTTTATGCTGGTGCGATAGCTGCTGGTGAAAATTCAGGTTTCACAATCCTTAGAAATGCAACATTCACAAGTAACGGTGCTACAGTCGATGGTGGTGCGATTAATTTAAGGGCATCCGGTGTATCAATGAATGATACTCGCTTCTACTCAAATACTGCAGGCAGAAACGGTGGAGCAGTTTATGTCGGCGGAACCGGTAAGAACAATACTATTCACAACTCAGTCTTTGAGAAAAACAGAGCATTAGGTACTGTTGACTTAAATGATAATATCACCGGAGGTCATGGTGGTGCTATTGACTGGAGAGCTGCTGCGGGTGAAATGATTAACTCTAACTTCACAGCTAACGAAGCTATTTATGGTGGAGGTATTTACTTAAACGGTATTTCAAGCAACAGTAAAATAGAACAGGTTATATTTAAAGAGAATAGGGCTACTAAAAACGGTGGTGCTATTGACTGTAACGCTAGTATGATGGGTCTTCAACATACACAATTCCTATCAAATTATGCAGGTGAATACGGTGCTGCATTATGTAGAGAAGCTAATGCTACCGGAGGATTCGGTGGAAACAACACATTCATCAAAAACCATGCTGACATTGCTGGTGCTGCTCTTGCTTGGTTAGGTGTAGATGGAATCAACATTAACAATTACACATTCATCAACAACACTGCATTCTCATCCGGTGGAGCAATATATGTAAGAGAAGACAGTCCTAACTGTAAAGTACGTAATTCATACTTTGACAATAACTATGTAACTGATGTAAGAAACGGTCAGGGTGGAGCTATTGAATGGCTTGGACCTAACGGTTTAGTTGTAAACACTACATTTGAAAATTCATTTGCAGTTCATGGTGGTACCATATACACAGGTCTCCATTCAGACAACTTAACCATTAACAACACAACATTTATCGGATCTCGTGCAGTAGGTGAAGGTGGTTCTATTGTACTTTTGGGTGGCAATGCTAGAATCATTGATTCAAACTTCACTTATTCAATCGCATTGGAACGTGGTGGAGTAATTGCAGCTCACCATGCACACAACACTACAATAGATAACTGTTTCTTCTACCATTCAGTAGGTGCAGGTTATGTGGATGAATCTCTTAGATACTATGGTGAAGGTGGAGCAATATTCTGGGAAAACGCTACTGGATTTAACTTATCCAATTCCAAATTTGAGGATATTGAAGCTCACAATAATGGTGGATCATTATGCATAATTAACTGTAATGATTCTGTATTATACAATGTTACATTTGACGGACAACTTTCCATTAGAGAAGGTGGAGCAATATATTGGAGCAATTCCACAAATATTACAATTGACACCTGTGTATTTAACAGCACTGTTGCAAGCTATAATGGTGGTGCAGTCATGCTGGATAACGTTAATGATACTGTCGTTAAAAACTCCAAATTCAACAACACCTCAACTCCATGGGGTAATGGTGGAGCAATTTATGTTAACGGTAACGTTACAGTAGATAATGTAACTTTCACTGACTTTACTGCTTTAAATGATAATGCTGGTGGAATATTCTTCCAAACAGGAAATTCAACTGTTGTAAATTCCACATTCAAAAATGGTAAAAATGCAATTTGGATTAATCAAACTGCTACAGTACATATTACTAAAAATAATATAACTGGTGCGGATCCAAATAAAGGAATGATGTATTTAGAAGACAATACTGATGCCGGCGCTATCAAAATTACATACGCTGTATGGAATGACGGTGATTTATGGCTTGACAAAAACAATTTCGATTATGTAATTATTAATAACGGTATCATATGGACCAAAACATACACTAAAATGTTAAACAATGAGACATATGAGGTAACTTGGAATGAGTATTTCACATTCTTTGCTAACATTACAGATGACAATCACAACACAATTATCTCAGCACATACCTTAAACACTACAAATGATGTTTATCAGGATAAAGGTAACTATTATGTAATGGACTACAACCAACAAACTCTTCAATGCATCTACCAAGGTGACTTCCACCTTATTCCATTGGATAAAGGACTTAAAAACAACACTCTTTACAATGGAACCTTAAGGGTTAAAATGCCTGTAGATTTAGAAATTAGTACTGATATCAATAATGAAGTAATCACATTCACAGCTAAATTAACTACTCCTGCAAACAGTAATTACACAATACAAAATCAAAATGTACAGTTCAAGATTGGTGATCAAATCATCAATACCCAAGTAATTGACGGTATTGCACAATGGAGCATTGCTCATGCAAACATTTCACAGACCCATATGCCTTATGGAACTTACACCATAACTGCAAACTACACTGGTGACAATGTACATTGGGGTGCTTTCAACTCAACAATGGTTGTTATTAATCCTCATCCAATCTGGATTGTAATTGAAGCGGCAAACATTTATTATGGCCAAACATTAATCCTGAATGTAACTTCAAATGCTACTAACTCTCAAAACGGATACATAACCATAAGGATAAACGGTAAAGAAGTGGCTTCCCAAGTAAAACTTGAAAGTGACGGAAGCAAAATAGTCAGCTTAACTTACAATGAATATAAAGACATCATAACCAATCCTGGTGAATACACTGTATCTGTAATGTATTCCAACGGCACATATTATGATTATCAATTGAATTTCACAACATTTGACGTATTTAAAGTCAATACAACTATTGATGCAAATGCAACTACTCCTATTTCACATCCAGAATCAGAAGTAATCAATGTAACCGTAAATGAAAGTGCAACAGGATTTATAAAAATAACTGTCAACGGAAAAACATACATTGAAGAAATCGATCACGGAAAAGTACAGTTCATCATTCCAGATTTACCTGTCGGTGAATACATAAATTATACAATTATATATAGTGGTGATGATTTATTCAACGGAAACTCAACCAATGTCACATTTACCGTAAACCGTGCTACAGAATATGTCTTTGACATTAAAGTCGATGATATCTATTATGGTGATAATGCTACAGTGAGGGTATTGCTTCCGACTGACGCAAAAGGTAATGTGACAATCAGGGTTGACGGAGTCATTGTCGGTACTGTAAATGTAACTAACGGTACTGCAGAATTGGATAACATAAGCGGATTGGTTGGAGGCCCACACCTTGTAAATGTAACTTATAATGGTGATTCAGATCATTATCCTAAAGATAAAAACATAACATTCAATGTAAAACCTAAAATAGACTGGAAGATGGATATAACTGAAGTGGACTACAGGCCATACGGTGAAATGTCAACAATCAACATAACAAACATACCTTCAGATATTTTAGGTAACACTGTAACCATTAAAATTGACGGTGTGCCATATACTATTCCTATTGTTGACAATAAAGCTACTTTAAGATTGGATAATCTTTCCGCAGGCACACACATGGCAACAGTCAGTTATGCTGGTGATGCTAATTATAATGCAACATCACAGGTATTCCGCCCTAACATTCCTCAGGCAACTCCTACAATTACCTTGCAGGAAGTCAACGGAAATGTTGTAGCTACTGTCAGCGGAAATACAACAGGTAATGTCACATTCTACCTGCCTGGTGGAGAATACAATATCACTCTTGAAGAAGATGGAACTGCAACATTGACTGCCGATAAATTAAGCATTGGAACTAACGGTATAGTTGCTATATATAATGGAGATAAAAATTACACTTCCGCAAGGGCAAAACTGCTTGTAGATGTTGATAAAGAGGATTCCACAGTAAACGTAACTGCAGATCCTACCGTATATGGAAACCCTGTCGAAGTCACAGTTAGAGTCGGTCCTGGACAAACAGGATACGTATCCATTGATATAATTGATAATGAAGACCATGTCCTGTTCATGGATATCGGTAAAGTCAATAACCTGGGAATCGCTACATTTGCAGTAAAAGGATTGAATGTAGGTCACTACAGAATCAACGTGACTTATTACGGTGATGAAACTTATAACGTAAGTTCAAATTACACATACTTCGATGTAACTCCTGCGGAGTTGGATGTAAGTGTCGTAGCCAATAACGTAACAGTAGAAGACAACACTTCCTTTATTGTTTACATGATAACAAAAGACTTCAACGGCAAAGTCCTCATCAATATATCTGAGGTAATTTATGATGATGTTGTTGAACCTTTAATCGTAACCGGCAAATTGCCTGCAGGAAAATACACTGCAAACATAACATTCTATAATGATGACAACTATAATGAAAAAACCATTAAGGTCAAATTCACAGTCTCAAGAGTTGATCCTACAATTGAAGTAAATATTGACGATGTAACTTATCCAAACAGTGCTGTTGCACAAGTCACAGTTTCAAACAAAGCCAACGGTACTGTTGAAGTATATCTTGGAACCAGACTTATAGGAACTGCTCAAATGACCAATGGTCAGGCCACAGTCAACCTTGAACAACTGGCCGCAGGCAAAAAAGAAGTCACAGTCAAATTCATAACTTCAGATTATTATAACAACAATATTACTGCAACTGAAAAATTCACAGTTGATAAAAATCAAACCTCCATAACCCTCCAAGCAAACGGCAGAGATGTAGTTGCAACAATTGACCCTGCTATCAGCGCCAATATAATATTCTACATCAATGGAGAAAGGGTAGATAACGACACTGTCGGCGGAATTGCCACCATCAAAGACAAACTGGTCATAGGTAAGAATTTCGTTACTGTAATATATTCAGGAAATGAAAACTACACAGATTCATATGCTGTTGAAACTTTCGAAATTGACAAAACAGGAACAAGCCTAACCGTTGTGGCAACTCCTGAAACTGTTGTTGTAGGTCAAAAAACAACAATAACTGTTACAATGGTTAATGTAACTACAGGTAAAGTCTTAATTGAAGTCAATGGATTCAATTACACTGTTGATATAAATGAGGGTGTTGCAAACTTGGATATAGCTCTTCCTGTTGGAGACTATCCTGTCAAAGCATATTATCTAGGAGATACTGAACATAAAGCATCCAACAATACAGGTAACACTTTCCATGTCATACACAAAATAACTCCTGAAATTACAATCATTGTTCCTGATGATGTCAAAGTCGGTCAAACCATAAACATTACAGTAGGTTCTAACGGATATAACCTGACTGTCTGGATTGATGGTATAAAACAAACCATAGTCAACGGAAATATAACATACACTGTTACTTCAGCCGGCATTAAGACAATATTTGCAAATACAACAGAAAATAATGCATATTATTCAGTAAATAAAACCGTTGCATTCGAAGCACTTAAAAACGATGCTGTATTAATCATATCTGAAATTGGCGTTGTTTATGTTGGAGATGAAGTCACAATTACTGTTACTAGCACTACTGATGGTGAGGTAACAATCAAACTTGACGGTGTTGAAATCACTAACGGATATAAATTCACTCCGGATCTTAAAGGCAAATACACTATTACAGTCGAATCTGCTGAAACCGGAAACTATTATGTAGGATTCAACTCAACCACATTCAATGTTGACAAACGCACATCACAGGTTAATGTGACCGCTACCGGTAACAGTGTCGGTGGAAATGCTTTAATTGAAGTTCAAGTTCAAACAAATGCTACTGGATTTGTAACCATTAACGTGAACGGAACCAAATATGTGATTGAATTGAATAATGTCGGATACGGTTCTGCTGAACTTCCTGGCCTTGGAAACGGCACATATTATGTCTATGCCGAATACCTTGGTGATAATCAATACTATTCCAGCACTAATCTTACTGAAACCTTTGAAATGATTAAAGTAAATACAACAATGGGCATTACAGTTCAAGATATTAATTATGGTCAGGCTGCTAACATTACTGTAACAATCACTTCAGGTGCGACAGGTTACATCACAATCAGAATCAATGAAACCAAATCAATAACATTGCCGATTGTAGAAGGTAAAGTCAACTGGATTGTTGACGGATTGGCAGTTGACAACTATATTGTATATGCTAACTACTCCGGTGATGCTAAATACAATGTAAATAATACTGATAAAGTTAACAGAACATTTGAAGTCAAACAGGTAACTCCGGTAATTACAATTGAAACTGGAGATATTGTAATTGATCAAACTGCTGTAGTAACAATTTACATCAATTCAACTGCTACAGGTAACTTAACCGGTAAAATTGATGGTGTAGAATTCAATAAGAAAATAACAGACGGTAAAGTTGAAATTACTACTGCAAGATTAACCAATAAAACTTATAATATTATTGTTAATTATGAAGGGGATAAAAACTACACTGCTGGCACAGCTACAGGTTCATTTGATGTTGCAAAAACATCCGATTATGAACTGAACATTACTGCAGGTGATGTAAAAGTTGATGATTTAACTAATATAACTGTAAATGTACCTGACGATGCAAGCGGCATTGTAATTGTAGAAATTGAAGGTGTCAACTACACAGCTACAATCAACTCAGGTAAAGCAGTATTCAGAAACGAAACTGGTTTAGGTGAGGGAAGATACAACATCACTGCTTACTTCGGCGATGCAAAATATGCAAATAAAACTGCAACTGGTGTATTCTACATTTCAAAAGTTGAACTTCCAATTGTAATTACTCATATTGAAGATATTAAAGTTGGAGATAAAGCAATAATTGAAGTGACTGGCCTCACTGGTGTTTCAAACAATGTAACTATTGAAATTGATGGTGTGAAATATAACAAATCTGTAGGAACTGATGGTAAAGCTAGATTTGAAGTACAAATCATGTCCAACGGTACCAGAACTGTTGTAGCAATCTATGATGGAGATAGAAAGTTCATGGCAAACTCCACTACTGCTAACTTCACTGTAACTAAACGTGCTTCACAGGTTAATGTGACCGCTACCGGTAACAGTGTCGGTGGAAATGCTTTAATTGATGTTCAAGTTCAAACAAATGCTACTGGTTATGTGACTGTTAATGTGAACGGTACTAACTACACTATTAAATTGAATAATGTTGGTGAAGGTTCAGTTGAAATTAAAGGATTAGGTAATGGTACTTACTATGTCCATGCTACTTATCTTGGTGATGATCAGTACTTGCCAAGCACTAATGTGACTGAAACATTTGAAATGACTAAACTCAACACTGAAATGGATATCACAGTTCAGGATATTACTTATGGTCAAGCTGCTAATATTACTGTAACAATTACTCCTGGTGCTACAGGATACATTACAATCAGAATTAATGAAACTAAATCTATTACTTTACCTATTGTTGAAGGTAAAGTCAACTGGATTGTTGAAGGCTTAGGTGCTGATAATTACACAGTTTATGCTAACTACTCCGGTGACGGTAAATACCTCATCAACAATACAAACAAAGTAAATGAATCATTTGAAGTCAGAAAAGCAGATCCTGAATTACACATAGTTTCATTCAACTGTGTTGTTTATGAAAAAGGTAAAATAGAAATTTCCATTAACCCTGAAACTGCTGGTGAAAAATTAAACATTACTGTCGGTGATTTCGAATACAAAGGTATTGAGATTCCTGCTGATGGAAAATTGGCATTCAATATTACTGATGCTCTCGATGAATTTAAATATTATAATGTTACTGTGAAATATGCAGGTAATGCAAACTTCACTAATGCTACATTCAAATACGCATATCATACTACTAAAATTACCACATATGGAATTAACGTTACAGGAATGAACATTACAGTCGGCGATGATGAGATAATCACTGTTGAAGTTCCAGACCATGTGGATGATGTGGTTATTTGGGTAAACGGAGAAAGCTTCAGAAACACTTCCTTCTCAGGCAACAAAGCTACATTCAACATTACTCATCTTAACCTTAAACAAGGAATTTACACAGTTACTGCTACTGTAAATGACACTGAATTTGAACATAAGAACTTCACTTCAATATTCACAGTAAATAAAACTTCAGTTCCAATGAACATTACAATATTCAACAATGCAAGCATCTATGTTGGTGACACTGTAAAAGTTGTTGTAAGTGTTCCTAAAGATGTAACTGAAAATGTAACTATTGAAATTAATAATATCAGATTAACTAATGTAACTGTAAACGGCAATGCAACATTCTATGTCCCATCCATAACTTATGGTAATAAGACAGTTGTTGCAGCATATGTCGGTGATGATAAATACTATTACAACTCAACTACTGCTAACTTCACAGTCAACAAACGCAACTCACAAGTAAATGTTACTGCTACTGGCAATGGTGTTGGCAGCAATGCTACAATTACAGTGCAAGTCCAGAGAAATGCTACCGGATATGTGACAGTAAATGTAAACGGTACAGATTACACAATTGAATTAAACAGTACCGGTGCTGGTTCAATCAACATTACTGGTCTTGGTAACGGAACTTACTATGTCCATGCTACTTACATTGGTGATGATCAGTACTTGCCAAGCACTAATGTGACTGAAACCTTTGATATGGTTAAAGTTGCTCCTGAAGTTGTCATCAATGTTGAAAATGTAACTTATGGTAATCACACAGTTATTGTTGTGACTGTTGCTGGTGCAACAGGTAATATTACTATTAGAATTAATGAAACTAATAAAGGAGAGTTCACTTTAGTTAACGGTAAAGTTATTTTCGATGCTGGTGTTTTAGGTGCTGAAAACTACACTGTATATGTCAGTTACCTTGGAGATGACAAATATGATACTGGTGATGCTCAAAAAGACTTTAATGTATCTAAAGCAACTCCTACAATCACAATCAAAGAAGTGACTGTTGATGCTTTAACTAATGCTACTGTTAGAGTCACAATCAATACTGATGCTTCTGGTAAAATGAACATTACTGTAAACCATAAGAATTACACTGAGGATATTATTGGTGGTGTTGCTACATTTACTGTTGATGTTTTACCTGTAGGTCTTTATAATATCATTGCTACTTATGCTGGTGATGATAACTACACTGATAAAGTTCAGACTCTTGTTGATGGATTAAATGTGACTAAAGTTAAAGCTTATGAAATGAATGTAACTGCTGTTGATGTTGTTGTTGGTCAGAATACTACAATTACTGTGCATGTTCCTAAAGATGCAACCGGAACTGTTACAATTTGGGTAAATGGTACTAAATTAACTAATTCCACTATTGTTGGTGGTGTTGCTACATTCACATTAAATAAAACAGTTGCTGGTAGATATGTGGTTAACGCAACTTTAAGTGATGTTAAATATGTTGATCAAACTGTATTTACAAGTTACTTAGTATCTAAAGTTGAAACTCCAATTACAATAACCGTAAATAATAAAGATAACATTAAAGTTGGAGATACTGTTGTTATCACTGTTGAATTGCCTGATGAAATTGTAGGTGAAAAAGTAACTATTGAAATCAACGGCAAATCATATGAAAATGTAACCAATGCTGATGGAATTGCTACATTTACTGTTCCTTCTGTAACTTATGGAAATAAAACAGTTACCGCAATCTATGTTGGAAACAATAAATATGTAAACAATGCAACAACTGCTAACTTCACTGTAAACAAACGTGCTTCACAGGTAAATGTCACAGCAACCGGTGATAAAGTTGGTGGAAATGCTGTGATTAGTGTTAAAGTTCCTGCAAATGCTACTGGATACGTAACAGTCAATGTAAATGGTACTGATTACACAATCAATTTAACAAGCGGTGAAGGTTCAATTGAAATTGCCGGTCTTGGAAACGGAACATACTATGTACATGCTACTTACCTTGGTGATGATCAGTACTTAACTAGCACAAACAACACTGAAACATTTGAAATGATTAAATCTGATGTAATAATGAATATTACTGTTGAAGATATCAATTATGGTCAAGCTGCAAATATTACAGTCAACATCACTTCTGATGCTACTGGATTTATTACAATCAGAATCAATGAAACTGCTTCAATTACTCTGCCTGTTGCTAACGGTAAAGTCAACTGGATTGTTGATGGTCTTGCAGCTGATAACTACACAGTTTATGCTACTTACTCCGGTGACGGTAAATACAACGTTAACAACACAGATAAAGTCAATAAATCATTTGAAGTAAAACAAATTACTCCTGGTGTTGAAATCGTTAAAGTGATTTCTGAAGCTGGAGGCAAAGCTACTGTGATTGTTAAAGTTGACCCAAGAACCACAGAAAATGTAACTGTGACTGTTAATAATGTTCCATACAGCATCAAACCGGATAATGCAGGTATTGCTGTAATTATTACTAATGTTTTAGAAAACGGCACTTACACTGCTGTTGCAGATTATGACGGTGATAAAAACTTCACAGCTGGTGAAGATTCATTCACATTCACAACTAACAAGACTTCCGATTATGAAATGAATATTACTACTGGTGATATTGAAGTTGATCAATTAACTAATATTACTGTTAATGTTCCTGACGATGCTAAAGGAATTGTTATCGTAAACATTAACGGAACTAACTACACTGCTACTATCTGTGATGGTAAAGCAGTATTTAATAATGAAACTGGTTTAGGTGCAGGCAGATACAACATTACTGCTTACTTCGGCAACGATAAATATGCTAACAGAACAGCTACTGGTGTATTCTACATCAACAAACATGAATCACCTATTACAATTGCTGTTGAAGACATTAAAGTCGGTGATGTTGCCTACATTAATGTAACTGCTCCTAGCGACAATGTAACTATTGAAATTAATGGTAAATCTTACACAAGAACTAAATATGAAAATGGTATTGCTTACTTCACTGTTCCTGCATTGGCTTACGGCAATAAGACCGTAACTGCAGTCTACGGTGGTTCAGACAAATACGTTGCAAACACAACTACTGATAACTTCACAGTAAACAAACGCACTTCACAAGTAAATGTAACTGGTGATGAAATCATTGTCCGTGAAAATGCTACTGTTGAGGTCAAAGTAACTCCTGGCGCAACAGGTTATGTTGTTGTAACTGTAAACGGTCAAAACTACACAATCAACTTAACCGGATCTCAAGGTTCAGTAGTTATTGCTGGTCTTAAAAATACAACTTACCCAATAACTGTAACTTACCTTGGTGATGACCAATTTGAATCAAGCATTAACACAACTCAATCAATTATTGTTAACAAAGTCGAATCAAGTATTAATTTAACTGTATCTGACAGCGGAATTATAATAAATGGTTCAAATGTTGACATAACTATTGAAGTTCCTATAGATGCAACTGGTAAAGTTGAGGTATCTTTATGGAATGGAACCGAGCTCATTGACAC
>NZ_JAZQIJ010000152.1:0-37027 GCF_045541095.1 Methanobrevibacter sp. | reverse complement strand
TTAAAAAAGCAATAAATGTTGCAGAAGATGCCCATGATTACATAATAACTTCTGATATTGAAGTAATCACAGTTTTTGATGAAAATTATCCTGAAAAATTAAATATAATGGGTAAAGAAAGACCTCTTTTGTTATATGTCAAAGGAAACATTGATGCATTAACAAAACCTAACATTGCATTTATTGGTACAAGAAAACCATCTAAAATAAGCGAGGAATTTGAGGTTAAGACTGTTAAAGCCATATTGGATACATCAGATAGAGTTATTGTAAGTGGTCTTGCTTTCGGTTGTGATAAGATAGCTCACCAAACAACAGTTGATGAAAATAAAGTCACCATTGCAGTTCTTCCAAGTGGAGTAAATGTAATTAAACCGGCCAAACATAAAAAACTCGCAGAAAAAATCCTTGAAACAGAGGGATGTATTATTTCTGAATATGAACCTAACAGAAAACCTTACAAAGCAGAATATGTTGAAAGAGATAAAATTGTTGCAGCATTTTCAGATGCCACATTTGTCGTTGAATGTGGTGTTGAAAGTGGAACTATGCATACTGTAGATGCAGCCAATGATTATGATAAATGCATTTTTACTTATCTTCCGGAAGACACAAGTTTAGGTACATATGATGGTAATGAATTTATACTAGAAAATAAACCTACATCAGTAAAAGTAGATAATATCGATAATTTTTTAAAGGATTTGGAGAATTTAGAAGAAATAAAACAATCTAAAAATTCAAATAAAATACAAAAAACATTTCAATCTAGTTTAATGTGAAAGATAACCTAAAGTAAACTATTTATGTATAAAAGAGTTATATTTATGCAAATGGAACTAGCGTTGATTACTCTTTTTTTTAATTTTTAGTGTTGTTTGTTCGTCAGTTTTTTCGTCAACATCTGGATTTTCATTTGTTTCTTGTGGTTGTGTGTCTTCTATTGTTTTTTCTTTGTATTTTTTATTTTTTTTAAATATGTTTTTTTTTCAAACTATTTTAGACATATGTCTTTTCGGGGATTGTAGTTAATGCATTTAAAAGTGTGTTTTCTTTGCATTTTTCATAGTATTCTGTGTTTTATTTGTTTCGACAGTATAATTCGTTTTTTTAATGGATCCATATGGCAATCTTGGAATTATTCAATTTTATTCAACTCCTTATGAATACTCATATTTCAATCTCATAATAATAGTATTTTAAATTCAATTTAATAATAATATTTAAATATTATAAATTACTAACAATAATGTACCAACATTATCAAGAGGTACAACCATGACCAATGTAAATGAATTGTGTGAAACCAAACAAAAAAATCAGACAGTAAGAAAAGAGTTATTCGAAGCTAAAAAGTTATATAAATCCAAGGAATATGACAAAGCTTTGGAAATATATGAATCTCATTTTAATGAACATCCTGAACTTTTAAACAACTGGGACAGGATTTTCTACAGCTGGAGCATCTATCAGATTTATATTAAAAATCAGGAAGATGAAACTCAGCTTTTCGAATATACTGAACTCATAACAGAACTTATTTCTCAGGCAGATTTAAATAATGCACCTGTTTGTGCATACACACTATCTGTTTTCAGGGTATTGAACGTGCTTAAGGAAAACAGTGACTGGGAGTATATGATTTACTGGCTTGACAAATTGAATCCCGATCTGCTGGATGAAAAACAGGGTCAGGGTCATGATATTGTCTTTGCTTCAAACAGGGAAAAGTACTACAACTTTGCATCAAAGGCATATCTTGAATGTGGTGACTATGAAGGCTGCATAGAAGTTTCCAAAAGGGCATTAAATTCCCTGAGCAATTTCACAAACAACAGTGATGTCTGGTACAACTGGAGAATAGCAAAATCACTCAAGGAACTAAATCAGAACGAAGAAGCTTTAAAATACCTCGAGGAAGTTTCCAAAGTAAAACGGGACTGGTTTGTTGCAAAGGAAATCGCTGAAAATTACTATATTCTAAACGACACAGAAAACGCTAAAAAATACATTACCGATGCGGTTTTAACAAACGATCCGGATATGATAAAGGTAAACCTCTATTATCTCATTTATAAAATTCTTAAAGATGAGGATGAGGAGCTTGCTCTTCTTCACGCAGAGTATTTCACAGCAATCAAGCTTGAAGGGGATGCGAGAATCCCTGAAGAAATCGAGGATTTGATGATTGATGAGGATGAGCTTGACATAAAAGATTTAAAACACCGGATAAAAGATTACTGGTCAGAGTATAAGTTCACAGGCCAGGAACTGCAGTACGGAACCATCACAAAGGTGTTTGAACACGGAAAGTCAGGTTTTATTACGTCTGTCAACGATGAATCATTCTATTTCAAGTCATTTGACTTCAAGGACAGAAGGCAGTTCATGAAGGAAGGTCAATACGTAAGTTTCTATATACAGAAAGGCTTTGACAAATCCAAAAACAGGCAAACCGTAAATGCGGTTAACGTAAAAAGGGGTGAGTGATATGGCACGAGGAGGATATTATCAGGGAAGCGATTATGTACCTTATCAGGAAGGAACATTATCAAAATCATCTGCAACATCTGTAAAAGAGATTACAAAACAGAAAACCGTAATCTGTCCAAACTGCAAAAGGGAAGTGCCGAAAAGGGAATACTGTCTGTTTTGCGACAATAAACTGTAAAAAAGAGAAGTTTATCAGGGTGTCTATAAGCCTATATATTCGATGATGCTTTCTATTTCATCATCTTTCAGTATTTCAAGGGACTTCTGCTCGCATTCAACGATAATCTTTTCAATGTCTTTTGTCAAGCATTGCTTTTGAATGAATTCATATCCGTGAACGTCTGCTACAAGCTTTAAAACGTAGGCTGAAAGATATATGTCATCGATATAGCCGTAGGGGCCGTAGACCTGTTCGGGAATGACATCTTCCGGAGTTACGTAGTAGGCGATTGCTCCGCAGATTGGAAGTCTAAGTGAACGGTCAACGTCACAGTTCAGCAAATCGCATAAAAGCTTAAAAAGAGTCGGTCCGTAGTCGATGAAGGATTCGTATTCACCGGTGTATGTTTCCAAGTTTTCGATTAGAGTGTCGTAAAAGTCCTTAAAAGCAGCTTCCATCATTTCACCTTGATTATACTATCTGACTACTATTATATAAACATTAATAATTTATAAATATGTTAACCACAAAATATTATATTGGGTGTGGGAATATGTCCAACTTTGATTTTTTAAAAGACTTTGATGAAACGTTATGGAAACTGGGAAATCGTATTGAAAAGCAGGTAAACATATCCCCTTCGGGAGTGAAGGCTGATTCCACCACGTTTCTTGAACATATTCTGAAAAAGCTTCTGGCGATGGCAGGGATGAAGTACAACTCAAGAAAGAACTTCACCGACCAGGTTGATGCGGTATTTCGCTCAGAGCTTAAGATGTCAAACTCATACAGGGAAAAGATTAAAAACGCCTACAATTACAGGAACAAAATCCATGATGAGTTTGAAGAGATTGAAAAGCATGAGTTTCAGGATGCCCTGCAGCTTCATGAAAAGCTCTTTTATATTGCGCGGAAGTTCTACCGTGACTACAACGATGACTATGATGCCTATAAGGGAGTTCCTGAATACAAACCTCTCAAGCTTGACTTTTCAGACGATGAGGTTGAACTTGTAAGGGTTCCGGATTTCAATCATATTGTTGATGTGAGATATGACTACTGTGTTATCTGCGGTCAGCCGAATCACCTGAACTATTCCATATACTGCCACAAGTGCAGCCGTGTTATAGAAAACGCCAACACATTCATTTCAATCAGAAATGCCTTTGGAAAAGATGCAAGGTTCACCAAGGAAGACCTCATGGAATACGGAATTGCCGAAGGGTATGCAAACCAGTTCATCAACTCCATGGTAAGGGAGGACATGCTGAGGGTCATGGGAAGGTTCATCACCTTCAACAACATGCATCTTGACGAATACTTAACCAAAATCGACAACTACATCGCAGTCGGCGAGCTCATAACCAGGTTCAGAGAGGATAAGATTACACCGTCTGAAATCAAGAAAAGCATGGAATACAAAAGGGGAAGTTTCAGACAGGAACCCTTTTATCAGTTCTTTAAAATAATCAACCAGGAAATAATTAACAAGTTCGAAAAGGACATTCTCACAACGGAAGACATAAAAAGAAGTATAGAATACACCACAATCACACAGAATGAACTTAAAAGATGGTATGACATACAGCTGGCCCAGTATAAGAAGGGCAACATCAACGAATCATTTGTTGTTTTCAATGATTTGCTTAAGGAAAACTACATTGAATTGAAGCGCACAGGAATGAGCGACAAGGAAATCAGAAAAACCCTTAACGTCAATGATGTTGTCTACGGTTTCTGGTGCTATTATGACAGTGAATTTGAAAGTGAAATAAAACAGATCAAGATTGATTTGCTCATTAAAGCCATCCAGGATGGAAAAACAAAAGCCGATATCATCGATGCTGCAGGAGTTACTCCTAAGGAATACGATGATCTGGTTAAACTCTCCGAGTTTAAGGGCAACGAATTTGCAAGATTAAGAAATCAGGAAATTGAAACAAGGAAAAAGGACTTCGTGAGATATCTCAAAAGCAACGATCTGAAGCATTCCTGTAGCCTTGCCAAGTTTTCACTTGACGATTTCTATGATTACTATGAAAAAGAATATGAAAACTCATATTTCTTTAAAAGGACAACCGAAATACTTATGGACAAGTATCTGGCTCAAAGACGTCTTGGAAAGACCAAGGAAGATGCAGTTGAAATCGTCGGCATCAAAAAGGAATATCTTGACAGATGGCTTTCAAGAACCCAGTACTCCGATTTCAAGGATGACGATTTAAAGGTAACCGTAAGCCTGATTTTAAGAGGTCTTAAAAGAAAACAGCCACTTTCCGAAATTGCAGAAATTGCAGGAGTCAAGGAAAATGCAATAAGAACCTACGTAAAGCTGGGCGGCCGTGGATCAAATGTATATGCACCTCTTTTCGAATATTACGAAGCCGAAATAGTCCCGCAAAAACTTGAAAGGTTTACAGAAATTATTGCCACCAAATCAATACGAAAGGCATTGGATGCAACCGACCTAACCTTTGAGGAAATCGACAGATATTATAATCTCGGCAAATCAGGTGATGAGAGATTCGTCCAATTTTATGAGGACTTCCTGGATAAGAAAAAGCTCCATTACGTTTACTATAAAAACAACGGAAAATCCCACAAGATTGCCATGAGGGAATCCAGATTAACTGCTGAGGAGTATGAGGAATGCAGGGATGAACTTGAAGGCATTTCAAGAAAAATCAAGTTCAACATAGTTCTTGAAACAATCGCATCTGACAAGACATCCAACGTGGCCGCAAGCAAAGCGGGATGCAGTGTGGATGAGATTTACGAATGGTATTTCAGGGGCCGTGACGGCGATGAGGACTACAGGCAGTTCTATGAAAACTTCCACAAAGGATACGTAAGGCCTAATATCGAACCCCTCCAGAAGATTATGGATACCGAACAGTTTAAGGTCGACAATCTAATCAGAAGCAACAAGGAACATTTCACCAAAAGGGACTTTGAAATCTGGATGAAAAACGGCCTTATCAATGTGGACGTTATCCATATAGAATCTGACGATGATGAAGATGAGGATGATGAAAAAACAAGAGATACTGTCAAACTCAAAACCAGAGTGAAAAATCCGAACAGCAAAAGGTCATCTCTTGGAAGGCTTGACAGCAATGACTATGACGTTGAAGAGCTCAAAAGGCAGATACTTAGAAAATAGTTCGCTTTCATATCAATTTAACAACAACTTTTATATATGATGTATGATAATAAAATATTGTAGAAAACCATAGAAACTGTCTCCATTAATTAAAATAGACCACACCATATCATGTTTATAAATTAATTAGTATTAGGTGAAAATATGAACGAAAATAGATTGAATAATATAAAATGCACCGGGTTAGATGAAAAGAAATATGTAAATGATTACATTATTAAAAGCAAATAAATCCGGTGACACCATGAGAAAATCAACCATCAAGCACGAGAACCTGAAAAGATACATTGACGAGTTTCACCGCTTCGGTGAGGATGCTAGAGACGACTGCATTGACATGCTTTTCGAGGAGCTGAAACACTCCTGCCTTATAACTCCTTCAACCAAAGACGGTGATTATGTAAACGCCACAACTGCAAAAAGCAATCTCGGCTCATTTGCAGTGGGATTTACTGACATGTACGAGTTTAGAAAAGCATTCCCTGATTTCAGCGTTGAGGCCCATGAGTTTCCTTTTGAATTTTACGCCAAACTTGTCAGGCAAAGAAACCTTGAAGGGCTTATCATTAACATCGAGGGGGACATGTTCATCATGCCCTCCGATGCGATGGCGGAAATGGGAGAGCTTCCCCAGACTCTTTTCCCGACAGAAAATACATATTCCTCAGATGAGCTTAAAGGGCTGAAAGAATCGGTTGACAACAGTGAACTTGAAGAGTTTATAAAAGATTC
Source organism: Methanobrevibacter sp. (assembly GCF_045541095.1). Taxonomy (GTDB): domain Archaea; phylum Methanobacteriota; class Methanobacteria; order Methanobacteriales; family Methanobacteriaceae; genus Methanocatella. Next base: position 30,479 of record NZ_JAZQIJ010000152.1, on the reverse strand, counting down.
TGAAAACTTCACAAAATATGACGGGCTTTTTGATAAAATCTCAAAGTCAACCCTTTTTACGCTTATGGTATCAAGGGATGACCTCTCAGACCACATTAAAGAGGGCATCATCGAAAATAAGCCTGATAATCCTTTGGGATTTTTATACACCAAAAATGTCGGAGGCGAGTATGCAACAGTATATACATCAGAGGATAAAATCAAAGAAATAGACACGGAATTGAACAAATTCTCACAGATTGTCAATTTCTCCCAGATGGTGAATTTCATACTCAACGACGATATGGCAGGAATAATTATAAATCCAAACGGGGAAAATATAGTATTGACTAGATATGTTCTTATGGAATACTATCCTTTTATAGAAAAAACCTGCTATGACGAGAGACTGAACAGTTCACTGTTCTACATGTTTGAAATGGAGGAAGAGATATGATTACATGCAACGTATGCGGACATCTGAACTCTCCGCAAAGGACAATATGTGCAAACTGCGGTTCGGATTTATCAGACAGTCCGGACTGGGATGATGATTTTGAAATAGATGATTTCGGAGACGATTATCTGGACTTTGACGATGCAGAAGAACTGGGATACATCGATCCGGACGCTTATGAATAGAGGTAATTGAAATATGTTGGATTCACTTTACACGGAAGCTTTAAGAAAAAGGGGCTCCATCCAGGGAGACATCGAGGAGCTCATTGACAAGGAAATAGACATCAACAAGTACTGGACAACCGAAGCGGTAAAACCTAACGATTCGGATATTGTCCTTGCTGCAGGTGACGGAAGCTTCAACAAGAAGAAATTCTTAAGCTTTTACCTGTACGCAGTCGATGCGGTTGCCCTGATACACAAGCCAGGAGATGAACTTAAAAGTGTCGAATCGGTCGAGCTTGACATTATGGGCCATCAGAACTTTGTTGACGAGAGGCTTAGAAATCTCATGAGCATTTTTGAAATAAAAACCGCCCTTAAAGCCTTAAGCAAGGAAAATATTGACTTTTATATGGATGACGGCTCCATTCTGGGAGATCTGATAAGGCCTATCCCGATTGAAAAGTCTATCACACGGGAAGATAAGAAAGTGATTGCAAACAGGCTTCTCGATGAGATAAAAACGGAAGATGAGATATCCTCCTTCAAGTTCAAAAGCGAATTTGAAGATCTCTTCAAGGACAAGGATGAAAGGTCACTTCTCACATACCTTGAAACGATAGAACATCTCATTGCCCTTAAAAACCTTTTAAATTATAGAGAAAACATTATCGCAATATCAAAGACATCAACAAGCGATGACCTTATCCACAACCCCTATGTTCCGGACATGGCCATACTGGATAAGCTCACAAGGCATCAGGGATATTCAAAGCCCATATATAAAAAGGTTGATTCAGAAGCCAAAAGGGAGTTTCCGGTTTACAACAACTTCTTCAGGGACCTGTGGTTTACAACATTTTTTGCAAGGCTTGAGGACAACAAAAACATCATTAAGGTGGAACTTCCCTATTATGCTGATGAAGATAGAATCAGGGATATCATTGCGGTCATAAAGTCAAATGCAACTGACGGCTATCCGTATTTACTAAAAAAAGCCCACAATGACGTGGTTATAAAAAGCAGGGACATTGAAAACTTATCGAATATATTGGAAATACTTGACAAATCAGGACGTGAAATGTTAAATTAGGAGAATTACTATGATAGGAAGATGTATTGGTGAAACATCACTTACTCAAATCAGTTTCGTATCCAAAAAGATGCCGCAGGTCGGCGAATACGTTACAGTGGAATATGACGGAAAGGTCATTTTGGGGATGATCGAGTCACTTGTAAGGGGCAGCGTTGCCTTAAACAGCGAAATATACAACCCAGACACAATTGCTAAAATCAGAGAAATCGAAGGGGATGACTTCTACGTCAAGGGAACAGTCAGGATTCTGGGAGACGTCAATGACAGCCTTAAAATCCCAAGAACCCCTGCTCCGCCAGGAACCGTGATAAATCAGGCTTCGAGTGAAATTCTAAACGAGATTTTTGACGTTAAAAACTCACTTAAACTGGGACATCTCATAAACCAGAGCGACGTGGAGGTTGGAATTGACATAAACAAGATGGTTTCAAGACACCTCGCAATCCTTGCTATGACCGGTGCGGGAAAGTCAAATACCGTATCAGTCATTATCGACGGGCTTTTAAAGCACAACGGATGCATGATGATATTCGACATGCACTCCGAATATGTCGATGCGGAGTTTTCAAACGGTGAGGTAAACGTAATCAGACCAGTCATCAATCCGAAACATATGGAGTTTTCGGAAATCTTGAAACTGGCAAACATTAAAAATGCTCCGATACAGGAGAGATATTTCCGCCAGGCATTCTTTGAGGCAAACGAGAAAATCATGGAAGGCACAGCCCCTTCAACCGATTTCATCGAAAATGTTCTCATTATTCTTTACCAGATACATGACGCTGCAGAAGGCGCTAGCGAGAAAAACAAGGTCATGGACGTTATAAATAAAATCGAGGATTTAAACCTCAAATACGACAGGCTTTTAAACACCAATGCCGGCGATATCCTCAAAAAAATCAAGCTTGGAAAGGCAAACGTGCTTGATTTGGGACAGGTCGATGAAAACACCGCCGAAGTGCTTGTTGCTCATATTTTAAGAAGGGCACTCAGAAGCAGGAAAAATTACGTTAAAAACCACGACCCTGAAGCGCTGTCATTTCCGGTATTTTTCGTAGTGGAGGAGGCGCATATCCTTGCACCTCAAAGCAGAAACCCTTCATCAAAGACATGGATTACACGGGTTGCAAGGGAAGGGCGTAAGTTCGGTATGGGACTGTGTCTTGTAAGCCAGTCACCTAAATCAGTTGACTCAGAAACACTTTCACAGGCAAACAACATGATTATCCTGAGACTGGTTGAGCCTAAAGACCAGAGACACGTTCAGACAGCAAGTGAAAGCCTTTCAGAAGACCTTGTTGCACAGCTTCCTTCACTCAATATCGGTGAAGCACTTGTTCTGGGGTTGATGACAAGGATTCCGACACTTGTTAAAATCGATGAGTTCAAGGGCAGAATGCGCGGAGGAGACCTGGACATTCTTGACCAGTGGGCCATAAATCAGGATAAAAAAGAAAAAAGTGGTGAAGAAAGCATGCAGGATTTAAAGGACCTGTGGGGATGAGACGATGAGATTTGCACATTTGGCCGACACCCATCTGGGACACAGGCAATACGGAATATTTGAAAGGGAAGAGGACTACTATGAAGTCTTTGAAAGAACAGTCGATAGGATCATAGAGGAAAAAGTTGACTTTGTAATCCACAGCGGAGACCTTTTCGACAGCGCAAGGCCGTCAACAAATGCACTTCTTGCATTTCAAAGAGGCCTTTTGAAGCTGAACGACGCTGGAATCAGAGTATATGCAATAGCTGGAAACCACGATTCAGTGCTCAGGAAAAACGTAAAGCCTCCGATTGACATATTTGAAGAGATTGGTCTTAAAATCATCCGTCTGGGCGAGGCGTTTCAGGAAGATGACATATTCATATGCGGCGTGCCCTACGTTCCCAAATCACAAAGGGACGGTCTTTTGAAAATTCTTGAAATCCTCTCAAAAGAGGCTCAAAACCATGAAAAATCCATTCTGGTACTTCACCAGGGTCTTGACAAGACTTTACCTGCCGATGCATACGAGCTTGATTTGGATGAGCTTCCGGAAAACTTCGACTACTACGCGCTGGGACATATCCACAACTACTTTGAAGAGGACTACGGAAAGGGAAAACTTGTCTATCCAGGATCCATGGAGATGTATAAGTTAAACGAAAACTTCGAGGCATACGGAAAGGGATTCTGCATAGTTGACATCAATGAAACAGTGACAGTCGAGAGAATAAAAATAGACCTTCCGAGGATGTATTTCAAGGAAGTCATAGACTTCAACAACTTCGAAAGCGACCTTGAAAGAATCTCTGAAAAATTAAGCCAGTTTGAAGTGAAGCCTATGATGGATCTGCTTGTCAAAGGCGGGGACTTTGACGCTGCCGAGGTATATGAAGTCATACAGGAGGCAATAGGAGATAAGGTTTTAAACCTCAGACCTGTCTTCAAGCCGGGAAAAGTCCTTGAGGATGAGGATGCAATCGACTCTGACAGGATATTCGACCCAAAAACACTGCTTCATGAAAGGCTTCAGGAAAAGTACGGCAATGCTGAGATTACAAGTCTTTCACTTGACCTTTTGGATTATCTCTCATCAAAAAGGATGGATGATGCCAAGGAAGTTGCCAACGACTATTATATACAGCACTACAGATTAGAGGAGGGCGAATAGGATGATATTTGAAAAGCTCGAACTTGTAAACTTCAAGTCACACGTAAACACAACCATTGAATTCAATCACGGAATCACACTCATCATAGGTGAAAACGGTGCCGGTAAATCATCAATCTTCGAGGCAATTACATTTGCGCTCTTCTCAGAGTCCCAGGTAAACAATATAGATTTGGTGAGAACCAACAGGGGCCTTTCAGACAAAATCATAATGGAGGTCAGGCTCACCTTTGAGGCAAACTCAAACCACTACAGGGTTGAACGTAGCGTCACAAAGAAAAACAACAAGCAGACTCCAGGAGCACGCCTCTACAGGATTGGAGATACCAGAGATGAACTTATAACTGAAGGGGTTACCCGTGTAAACAATGAAATCCAGATGATTCTTTCCATGAATTCCAAAACATTCCTCAATGCAATCCACATCCGCCAGGGTGAGATTTCAAGCCTTATTGACGACACACCGGCCGAGAGGAAAAAACTCATCGGACAGCTTTTAAGGCTGGACGATCTGGAAAGGGCTCACAAGGCAATGCCTGAGGTCATAAAGGAATATGAATTCATAAAACGTGAAATCGGCGGACAGATTCAGGACGAAAATGAGCTAACAAGAGACCTTGAGCTTAACACAAACATGAAAATTGAGGCCGAAGCGCAAAACACCGCTTTCACACAGGAGATTGAAGAGCTTAAAAAAGTTTATGATGAAAAGCTTAAAGAAAAGGAAACTCTTGACGAGCAGAGCCGGAAGCTTGAAAAGCTTAAAATCACTCTTGACAATGATTTGAAATTCCAGGAAAAACTTAACCAGACAAATGCTGAGATTACAAATAAGCTTGAAGAGATTGCGTCCAACGAAGCTGAAATGAATGAACTGAAACCTCTCGCAGAAAAACTTCAGACATTCCGCCAGTTCAAGGACTATCTCATTAAATACAGTGTACTTAAAAAGGATGAGGCCTCCAAAGCCGAGATTCTTGATAAAATCAACTCCTACACTGAGATTCTAAACACGCAAGAGGATTCTCATGACAGGTATGTTGAACTTGACGGTGAGCTTAAGGAGCTGAATAACCTTATGGCACAGCTTAAAGCCGACATCAATGCGGCAGATGATCTTGCCAGAAGAAAGGAAAAATCAGAAAGCGTCCTTCAAAATCACACAGAAGTGCTTGGTGATGTATACGCAACTTGCAAAGACTCCCTTAATGATTATGACATTGACGGTATTGAAGACAAGTCACTGGATGAGCTTTCAAAAATCGTCGGTGATTTGATTAATGACGTCAACTCCAGAAACGCTGAATTCGACTCACAGATTAATGAGCTCAACAGCCAAATCGGAAGCCTCAACCAGGAAATCAAATCATCCGAAAAACAGTTAAGCGAAGCAAGCAAACTTGAAAACAAGTGTCCGACTTGCCAGTCTGATATATCTCAAGACAAGAAAAAACAGCTTATTGAAACATACCAGTCTACCATATCTGAAAGTGAAGGTAAAATCAAAAGCACAAAGGCAATGATTGAGGATTTAAATGCCCAGAAGTCATCAAATGCAGGTGAGGTGAAACTGCTTGACGGTCTTAAAAACACAATAAGCAGAAACCTTAATGTTCCGGATGAGATTACCAGACTCACCGCTGAAATCGATGAAATTTCACAAAAGATAACCGAAACCGATGACAAAAAAGAGCAGCTCATGAAAACTTCAGATGAAATTAATGCCAAAACAGATGAGATGAAAGGACTTGAGGATGGACATAAGAAATATGTCGATGCCAAAACACTTCTTGACAATCAGGAAAGTGAAGATAAAATCCGAAATGAGCTTTCAGAAATCTCACATGGCATCGCTTCAATCCAGACATATATGGAGAAACTAATTGAAAGCGATGAGTCATTAAGCATTGACATTGACCGTGATGCATTGGACCTTGAAATCCGTGAGCTGGGTGAGAAGAACAAAAGGTACAATATCCTTGAAGGAAGGGTAAAGGATAAGGCTGAGTATGAAGAAAAGCTTAAGGTTAATCAGACAGAACTTGAAAATAAAAAAACCGATATAGAAAATACTCAAAAAATCATCGATTCATGTAGCTACGACAGTGAAGTTCACAAAAAGATCACTGATACTGTCAGTGAAACAGGTGTTAAAATCAATGAAATCACCAAAAACATTGCAGTAAACAGCACAAGACTCGAAGGATTTGTCCAGAAAATTACGGAGTTCACAGAAAGGATTGAAGAGAACAGAAAATATGTCGCACAATATGATGCAGTATCAGATTACATCGACATTCTCTCTGACTTCAAGGAACTCTACGGCAAAAACGGTATTCAAAAGGATTTAAGGGCTCAGTCAAAACCGCTGATTCAGAAATACACACGGGAATTTTTCGACAAGTTCAACTTCAACTATTCCGACCTCAAGCTGAGCGACGAATATGACATATCAATTTTCGGACCTGAAGGTGAAGTCAAGCTCAATATGGTTAGCGGAGGTGAAAAGATTGCAATCGCACTTTCACTCAGGCTTGGAATAACACAGGTGATGAGCCGTGGAAACATAGAAACCATCCTTTTGGACGAACCTACCATACACCTTGACGTCTTCCGTAAACAGGAGCTCATCAATGTTTTAAGAAGCATGTCAGTGATTCCGCAGATGATTATCGTCACCCACGACGAGGAGCTTGAAACCGCTGCAGACAGTCTTATAAAAGTAGTTAAAGAAGACGGAATTTCAAAAGTTAGTGATGATTAGTTTCATCACTTTTTTTTAATTTTAACTGATTCGATTAAGTATTTCGAGAGTATTTGATTTTTTTTAATATTTAGAAGTAAATATTGTTTTTGCTTTCAAAGTTTGTCCTATCCATAAACACAACTTATTTATCATATTTATAACAAACTAATATTATCAAATGTTTTTAGGTAGTTTTCATGTTGGAATGGACTGTTTGCAATAACTGTGGTAAAATCCTTGACAATGCCAAGGAGAGTTGTGAAAGCTGTGGAAATGAAGTGAGCAAAATCCATATGGATTATCTGGCAAAAAACCTGACTGACCTTACATTTCTGGTCAGGACATTGTCAATCTTCAATGATTTTTGCCCATCTGTAAAAAATCTCGGAAACCTGAGCGTCGAAAGCCTGATAATGGATGACCTTTTCAGATGGTTCGGATATCTGGGTTTGGGAGACGGCGAGATTACGGACAATGAGCTTGAATTCATAAATTCACTTCTCAACACTACCTATTCAAAGGAGGACATTTTCAGCCTTGCCGATGCCGAGTTCACACAGGAAACTCCACAGTCCTTCGTCTGCCTGGGCGAGCTTGACGAATGCGGACAGAGATATGACATGAACAACCTGAACTCCGCCCATGAGCTTCTTGAATGCTACAAACTTTTCGGAAAGTTCTTCATAACCGTCGACAATGACCTAAACGAGGACGTGCTGAAACTGTACCGGGATTTCATAGTTTCCCTCAGCAGTGAAGTGAAGGAAGTTCCGGCCGATTTCATGCCTGCAGACATTCCGGCTCAAATTGAAACGGAACCGAAAAAGACTCTCAATGAGTATCTTGAGGATTTAAACAAACTCATAGGTCTTGAGAAGGTTAAAAAGGACGTCAACTCCCTTATCAATCTTGTCCAGATTCGAAAGATCAGACAGTCAAGGGGAATCACACAGCCTGCGATGAGCCTTCATCTGGTGTTCAGCGGAAACCCCGGAACCGGTAAGACAACCGTTGCAAGACTTCTCTCCAAGATATATCATGAGATAGGTGTGCTTTCAAAGGGCCATCTTGTAGAAACCGACCGTTCCGGACTTGTTGGAGGATATGTCGGCCAGACCGCCATAAAGACCCAGGAGGTTATACAGTCAGCTCTTGGAGGAATTCTCTTTATAGATGAGGCTTACGCGCTTGCGCAGTCAAGTGAAAACGACTACGGAAAGGAGGCAATCGACACTCTTTTAAAGGCCATGGAGGACAACCGTGACGATTTGATTGTAATCGTTGCAGGCTATCCTGCACTTATGGACCGCTTCCTGCACTCAAATCCTGGTCTTGAGTCACGTTTCAACAAGTTCATATATTTCGACGACTATGACGAGCATGAGCTTTATGACATATTCATGCTTATGGCCGATGAGGCCAAGCTCACTCTGGACGAGCCGGCAAAGGAATATCTCATACAGTACCTTAAGAAAATGTATGAAAACCGCTCGGACAATTTTGCAAACGGCCGTGCAGTCAGAAACTTCTTTGAAGAGGTCATAACAAACCAGGCAAACAGGCTGGCTCCGAAAAAGGAAATCACAGATGAGGAGCTCAATACACTTACATATGAGGATTTTCTAATAGATGAATAAAGCATAAATAATGTAGTTGCAAAACAGTATATAATATTTTTAAATAAAAAAGGACATACTTAACAATATAGTCACAAGGTGTTTACTATGGATGACGAAACGCTAAAGAAATTTGCATACGTTAACATTTCAACGTATCGGGTAAAAGCCGTTAAGGCACTCCAAGATGAGGATAAGACGCCATCCGTAATCGCAAAGGATTCCGGCATCAGGATGAATCACATCTCCAATGTCCTGAGGCAGCTGAAGGAATGTGAGGTTGCTGAGTGCATTAACGAGGAAAATAGAAAGAATCGAATTTACAGACTGACAGATACTGGAAGAGAAATAGCAGAATATTTGGACAATGAGTGAAAATAAAGAAGGTTTTGTTTGGCGAGACCCTGGAAGTGACACTCCCGTCGAATGGGATTGGAAAACTGGCAAGTTTACCCAAAAGCCCACAGAAACTCCAAAGAAATCGACTTCAGATATAGGCCGAACGCTTTATGATGAAGCATCAAGGCTTTACGGCGAGGGCCGCTTTAAGCAGGCGCTGGCTCTTATTGAAACGGCGATTGAAAACGACCCGCACAATCCTGCATACTTCAATCTTGAAGGGGCAATATATCAAAGCCTCAGACGGTTTGCAGATTCCGAAAAGTCATTTGACAAGGCTTTAGAGCTTAATTTAAATGATACGGAAGTCTTGAAAAACAAGGCAGAGATGCTTTACGAGTGGGCAAATTCCCTAAACGACAAACAAAAGGCACTGGAGATAATTGGCGAAGCATTTGAAATTCTGCCGAAAACCGACCTGGATTTGGAGAAGTTCTGGTATATGAAAGGTAGCATCCTGGACTGTCTGGGCGATAAGACCGAGTCAAGGATATGCTATATGAAAGCCGAGAACATGGATGCTGAAATCGAGGAGCTTGAACGCCAGAAGGAAATGCTTGCATCATCTAAAGACACTCTAATCAACATAACAGGCACCCATTTCTATTTCGGAATGGACGTTTTCGAGAAGGGAATGGTGGTTGATTTGAAAAGGGATGAGCTCAACGAGCACGATCCCGACGCAATACGTGTCGAGATTGACGGTGAAACGGTCGGTTTTGTTGCAAACAGTGACTACACTGTTGTCGACGGCGTTAAAAGTGCCAGTGAAATCAAGAAGCTGGATTTCAGCCGGGCAGAGATAATGTTCATATATATGGATCAGTACATTATTGCAAAGGTGATGTGATCAGTTATCGTCGATGATGCTGAGTATTTTAATGCCCAGCGGAGTGTTTTTATAGATTCTTCCCTTTGTTGCATCCTCATTGAGGCAAATGACAAGGTCCTTTTCCTTGAGTTCATGAAGGGCGTTTGAAACCTGTGCAGGTGAAAGATTGGCTGACTTGCAGATTTCAGTCGGCATCATGAATCGGGTTTCAAGAACCTTAAGGGTCTTGTATCTTATGGGGGAAATCTTTACAAAACCTATTAAATTCCATAAATCACTTTCATCATGTTCTTTTGTCATGCTAACAAATTTATTTAACATTAAATAAGGCATTATTTACAGTATTGTTCGGCTGTTGTTTGAGCATATGGAGAGTAATTTTTGAGTTTTCTTCGATTTATACATAACGTATATACATAATATATTTAACGAATAAGATATAATATTTAAATAACAACTGTTGTGAGATTTTGACATGGTATCAGAGAATAAACATTTAAGCGATGTTCTTGAACATTACAGGGAATATGTGGATGACGGTAAAAAGGCGCCTGACATGGTGCTTGCAAATCTTTTAGGTGAACTTAAGGTATCAAAGCTTCTGGCACCTGTCGTGGCCGAAGAGGACAGGTTCATACTCGACCAGGTCAGCGTGGACTCCAAAAGCTACCTGCCTCTTTACACCAATATGGACGAGTTCAGAAAGCACACAGATTCAGACATAATACTGGGATTTCCCTTCAGGGACTATCTTGACATAGTCTGTGAGGAAGACCTTGAGGGAATAGCAATAAACTATGAAAGCGATTGCCTTACTTTTGATAATGAGTTTTTAAAACAAATTAGTGGCGACGCACCTCTCAACGTAACCGATAACGGAGAGGCATACCCTGCTGGCAGGCTCAGGGAAATATTTGAAAGCGCAACCGACGCTGATTTCTATGACAACTTCAGCCGTGAAGACATTTTTGCCCTTTTAAGCAACACCACAATACTGAACATAGTATATTCTGAAGAATCCCTTGACGAGATGCTTGAAGACGGCATTCTTGACGGGGATAAGGTCGGCGAGTTCAAACTGTGCACCCTTGAGGACGGAGACATACATCTGGTTCCGGTCTTTACAAGCAAGAAAAGCCTTAAAAATTCCCTCACCGATGACGGCATGCACTATTACGGCCAGATTACAAGAATGTCCAATCTCATAGATTACATTCTGGAAAATGACCTTGACGGATTCATCATCAATCCGAACGGCGATGAAAAATACATCCACCGTGACGACCTGCTCACACAGGCAAAGGGAATTGAACTTATCGTCGAGGATTCAAGATTCGATGACGCTCCAAGATATGCCTTCAAATTATAAATATAATCTTGAACAATATTATACCAATGAATACCCATAAGCATCTCAGAACTGTTATTGAGGATATATATGCAAACGGAAATGAGATAACTCCCGAGCTATTGACAAGGCTCATAAACGAGTTTCGATATTCAAGCCTGTATATCCCTGCCAAAAAGGAAAACGGCACTTTGAACTTCATCATTTATGAGGAGGGCCCGCACAAATACACTCCCCTTTTCACGGATTTGGATGAGTTTCGAAAGTTCTACGGTGACGATGAAGTGGAGGTGTTTGAAAATTCCTTCGAGCTTTACCGCAATGTCCTTAAAACAACAGACATCGATGGATATATACTGAATCCCTCATGCGAGAAATATCTCTTCAAGAGGGATTTCATTTTGGGCATAAACAACATTCCCAAAACTAATTTTTACACAACAGATCCCTACAGCGAAGAGGAACTGACTGAAATCATGGCTTCTGTCGACAACAGTGCCTTGGAGGATTTCATCAGAAATCCTGCAAATATAGGAAACTGGGAAGCCCTTTTTGAACGTCTTGCATCATCCAGGCTTCTGGGGCTTATGACATCAAACCTTGATTTGTCTGACCATGCCGAAAACGGTCTAATCTCACAGAAATCCACAGGGCCGCTTGCAAGCATGTACACAGACAGGCTCGGAGGCGTCTATGCCACAGTATTTACATCAGACTCGAAGATGGCCGAGGTCAGTCTGCCCGGTTACAGATATGCACAAATCATCAATCTGGCAACGCTGGTCAACTTCATACTTACCGAGGATATGGACGGCCTTATCATAAACCCCGAGTCCGACAGCGTTCTCATTCCGAGGACTGTGCTTTTGAAATACTCCCTTGGATTTGAAAGGTTTGCTAATGACGAAAGGCTTTCAGAATCAATTTATTATTTATTTTTACTAAACGAGCGAGGTTAAAAAATGAGCGGTTTATCCGATTTGATTAAAATAAACAGAAACATTGAAGCGCAAAACGAGGAAATCATCCGTCTTTTAAAGATAATTGCCGGTGAAGAGGAAAACAAACAGCCGGAAGAAAATACACTGTTTCCAAGTTACGTCATGCCTCAGGCGGAGGAGATATCTATTGAAACCGACTTCACTGCCGATGAACTTGGCGAAGGTGAAGTCTACATCATAGAGGACATGGACGTGTTCAGGTTATCCGTGAAAAATAATGAAACTACAATCGATAATCTGACAGGTTCTGCAGTGCTTGATGAATATGATGCTGCCGAAACTGCATTAAATGAAATGAATGAAAAAGGAATGAAGTTTGACGCACCGACAGTTATACTCAGCGAGGCAGTCTGCGGACACTTGCCTCAGATTCTGGGATTATGTGTTGACATAGGCATCAAAAAGGTATACATTCCGATAAAGGCATCAATCGAACTTCTGGGAGCTCCTCCTGAACTTCCTACACTTATTGATATGGAAGTATACAAAAACGTCGAACAACTCACTGAAAGTATTGTGGGAGTTGAGTCTGATGACTAAATTCTGTCCATACTGCGGAGAGGAGCTTGTTGACAATGCAAAGTTCTGCAAGTCCTGCGGAAAAAACCTCGAAGACTTTCAAACAACACAATCTTCACAGAATACGGATTACTATCCTCCTACAACCCAGAACGATCATAAAACAGCAATCATCGTAGGATACATCTTTGCCGTTCTGATTCCTCTTTTCGGACTAATTACAGGCGTTTATCTTTTAACAAGAAAGGACAGCGAAAAGGCAAACAGAAACGGTAAGTACGTAATCATCGTATCCCTCGTTGTATGGGCAATCAGTTTTTTTATCATAAGGTAGGTGTTTAAATGACCTTGAAGGGCCTGGGCGGTTATACCAGAACTGATAGAGAAAAGAAGCTGATTATTGAGAGGTTAACCAAAAGACCCGACTTCCAATATAAAATGCATGCCAAATACCAACTAATGGATGCGCCCGCTGCCGATTTTGACTTGGAAGAGCCCGTTTTAAAAGATGAAGTTAATGAACTCATCTGTGATTATGATGTAACTCCATTGACAAAATTCTGCCCGGAGTGCGGAAGGAAATATCCCGAAGGGGAAAACTTCTGCCTTGATTGTGCCGAAAAGCTCAGGGAAATAAAAAGCGTTGACATATCATCAATCGATTTGAATCCGACATTTGATTTCACAGCCAACAATCAGTATAACAACTTCAGTGACATACTGACAGCTGAAAATCTTGAAAAGCTGACAGTTGAGAATTTTGACGTTAATAAGATAGTCTTAAACATCAAAAGGACGGCTTTCAAAAGACTTGATGCGGCCGTCAAGGACAACGGAATTTACCTTGACTCATTGTCTATTGTAGAAAAAATAATGCTTTTTACAAAGGCATTCGTTGATGTTGAATACAAATCATACGGAGCGGAACTCGGATATTACCGCTTCAACAGGATTTATGTTGACGACAGACAGCTTGATGCCCTTCAGATTACCACAATGCTTCATGAACTTGCACATTTTCTCATAAAGGAAATCATCACACATGTTCTCTGCACAATCTGGGAGTGCAGCAAAACCACAGAAATAGAATCGGTTGCAACATTCATTCTTTCATATTCCCCGGTTACGGCCCTTGTTGATGAATATGCGGCCCACACAGTTGAAGGAAGATTTACACTTTACGGATTTCAGGATTACTCCTCATTTTTAAATATAGAGAAATCAGTGGAGCTTGAAAAAAGCGAAATCGAGATGCTTAAAACAATCGGAAACACATTCGCAAACATTATCAAGAAAATTCTGGAGTCATTTATTGATGCGGAAATGCTCTCAGAGATTAAAGACCAGTTCAGAAGAGACATTCTAGACCAGCCCGACTACAGGAATCTGATTCATGAAAACTGCACACTGTTGAACCGTAAAGGTATGGTTGAGGCCATCAGACTGCTTTTGGTTGAAGGATTTGTGGTTTCAATGGATAACGCTGAAAAGCTTGAATCATACAACGAGATGTGGTGATCAAAATACAATTGATACTTAAGCAATTCGGCGATCTGACGCTCAGCGAACTGTATGAAATCCTACGGCTGAGGGTTGAGGTTTTTGTAGTGGAGCAGGACTGCTGCTATCAGGACCTTGACGGAAAGGACTATGATTCATATCATCTGTTTATTAAAGACGGGGAAAATATCGTCGGCGCTTTAAGGATACTTAAGGAAAATGTGGCGTATGCCGAGATGGCGATAGGGCGTCTCATTGTTGATGAAAGATACAGGGGAGACGGTCTTTCCCGTAAAATGATGAAAAAGGCAATGGATTTTATCCTAAATGATTTAAACCGAAATGCGATAAGGCTTTCAGGCCAGGCATATCTGTGTGATTTTTATACATCTCTCGGATTTAAAAGAGTATCCGACAGCTACCTGGAAGACGGCATTAAGCATTATGAATTTTTATACGAGCGTGATTGAATGAATGTGAAAAACAAAGTGGTTAACCTTAACGAACTCAACACCGGAACCGAAATAGATATTAATGATGTTCTTTTAACTATAATAACAAAATACCAACTCTTCGAACCGTGCAGATACCTTGCCGAGGACGAGGACTGGCTTGACGTTTCAATGATTTCCATAGAAGATGAATCAATATCACAGGCAATGTCCATCAGGAAAAGCGAAATAGTGATGTTCGGCATCTTCAACAGGGAAGAGATAGAACTCCTCAAGCCCCAAACAGAACCTGAGGAATTTTACCAATGAAAGAGATTATTATAGAACCTGACTTTGATGTGGATGAGGTAACCGAAAGGATATGCAGCGTCATGTCCAAATGGTCAATACACTTTCTTGACATCATAGGCCCCAACTGGGTGGTATATGACTATGACATGAACGTAAAGTGCGTCTTTATATTCCATGTTGATTTTTACGACATGTACACCAGAATAAAACTTGAAGACCTGAAGCTTAACGTGATACATCACATAGAAGGCCTTAAGGATGAAACCATATACCGTGACAATCTGATAAGTGAAGTGTTTTTCAAGGACTGATCTGATTTTTTAAAAAAATAGTCTAAAATTTTAAAAAAAGAAAAAAAAGAAAGAATTAAATTTAATTAATTCTTGTGTTGTAGTATCTAACGCCGTCAGTGTCGTATGTGTACCATCTGTTGACGTCTTCATCGAATTTTTCACCGATTACATCAACGTATGAGTCACTTTGAGGGTTATATACCTTGTAGGTTGTGTTGTTGTTTGCGGTTTCATTTACTCTTGTTGAGTTGTCACCTACAACAGTTGTATTGTTTGCAAGATCTATGTTTATCACAGTCTTGTTTTCTGTCAGGTTGGCGAGATTGTCAACAGGGTTTTCTTTGGTGGCGAGAAATGCACCAAATACTGCAAGAATAATAACCAAAACAACAATTGCTATCAATATTATTTTTTTATTATCCATTATATTCACCTTGTTTTACTTTTTGTTCAAACTAGTATTTAACATAATTGTGCAGATATCCTTCGGATTTACCGAAGAGATTAATCACTGACATCGTAGTCATCTATAATGAAATAGTTGAACTGAGGATGTTTTGATTTCAATTCATCCAGAACCTTCTGTTTGATTGCCTGCCTGTCGGCATCAAAATCTACAATCATGTCAAAGGTTACCAATTTTTCATCTTCATATACAATGAATCCGTGTATTTCAAGGATTTCAGGGTATCTGCTTGCTATTTCATATATGTCATTGCGGATGTCCCTGTAGCTTTCATAATGGGCATATACTCCGACGGTGAGAATGATTGAGAATTCGTTAATGATTTTTGTCTGGATAATTCTTGAAAGCTTTTGAATCTCAAGGGCCGTAAGGTTATCGTCCACCTCTACGTGCACTGATCCCTGTATGTCTTCAGGTCCGTAGTTGTGAAGGGTCAAATCATATGCACCGTAAACGCCAGGGACTTCACAGATTGACTCTTTCAGTTTTTTTGAAAGTTCTGAGTCTGCCCTTGCACCTATCATGCTGTCCACGGTTTCCCTAAGCATGTCAATACCTGCCTTGATGATTACGACTGAAATGATTACACCGAGTATTCCTTCAAGCGAAATGCCGAAAAATACTGAAACAAGCGCTCCTATCAGTGTTGAAAGTGAAATCAGGGAATCGAAAAATGCGTCGCTTCCAGATGCTACAAGCGCCTGTGAATTGATGCTTTCACCGATGTTTTTAACGTATCTTCCAAGTGAGAACTTTACAATGATTGCAACGGCAATGATAATAAGGGAAACTGCCGAATAGCTGGTAACGTCCGGATTGAATATCTTTGGCCATGACTCCATGAGTGAGGTGAAACCCGCCCACAAGACGATTGCCACAATTATCACTGATGAGAAATATTCTATTCTTCCGTAACCGTAAGGGTGTGACTTGTCCGGCTTTTTGTTTGCAAGCTTTGCCCCTATAATTGTAATGATTGAAGAAAGAGCGTCAGTCAGGTTGTTGACTGCATCCAAAGTAATTGCAATGGAGTTGGAAAGTATACCGACACTGGCCTTGAATGCAACCAGAATGAGGTTTACGACAATGCCAATTATGCTTGTCTTTACTATCTTATCTTGTCTTGTCATAAAGTTTATATTTATTTCTAATCGTTAATTAAATGATTGCTTAACTAACAGTTATTTTACACAATATTTAAATTAAATTAAAAATAATATATTATTAACGATATTTTTTTAGGAGTAAATTAATGTATAAAAAGATTTTATTACCTACAGACGGTTCCGGATATGCAGAGCAGGAAGTGGACAGGGTTTCAAGATTACTTTGTGATGGCGGTGAAGTAATCATTTTATCAGTTGCAGGTAAAATAACCTCAAGTGCATTTCAGAGAAAAAACAAAATAAAAAAAGTCAACGAAAGATTGAAAAGGGAAGCAACAGAAGCCGTTGAACATATGAAAGAAATGTTCGACGACAGCATAAACGTCAAAACTCTTGTAAAAACAGGTTTTCCTGCAGAAACAATCAATCAGGTAGCCGAAGAGGAAGACGTGGAACTGATTGTCATATCAGCGTCCGGAAAAAGCGGACTTCACAAATTCCTTATAGGAAGCGTTGCCGAAAAGGTACTTAAAACTGCTGAAATTGATGTGTTATTAGTTCATAATAATTAAAGAGGGGTTTTTTTATGGATAAGGTTAAAGCAATAATCGTGGCGATAGTCATAATAGCTATTGTCGGAATTGCATCAATGATGTATATTTCAGCCAATAGTCACAATACAAAAATTGAAGTTTTAAGCAACTCTACACTTAAAAACGGAGATTTCGTACAGATTCAACTTACCGATGAGTACAGAAACGTCTACCCTGGCGAAACTGTCGACATTAAAATTCTTGATGACTCAGGTTGGGGAAACAAGTATAACGTAACTACCGATGAGGACGGTACCGGAGCAATCAATCTGGTTGCATATGAAAACGGTAACTATACCATTTACTGCAATTACAACGGTACTCTTTTCAACAAGGAGTCAAGACACATCGAACCATTGGTTGTTGATGACGGTTACAATTAAAAAAAATATTGAAGTTAAATTCAATATTTTTCATTTACTTCTTTTAGTCTTTGAAGAGATCTCTCGAAAATCTCATCATTATTTGAATTATATCTTAATTTATTTACCCTGCTGTGGGCATGGACTGTTTTTGGAACGACCATATAATCTCCGTATATTGTTTTCAAGTGATGGTCATAGTTGTTGGGAACCGGAAACACCTTATCGCCGAACTTGGTTTGCTTCAATGGGAACAGCTTTTCATCTTCAAGAAGCATCAGGTCATAGAGGTTGTAAGGACCGCATGCACCTTCAACTCCCGGAAGGATGTATTTTTGCCTGTCAAAAGTCAGGTCAAGCTTGTCATAGACAATTTTTAGTCTTTCATCAGGGTCCATTCCATCGAGAATGTTTTGGAAAAGTTCCTTTTTGGTTAAAAAGTAATGGCGCTGATATTCATCGTCATCCAAATCCGGAGCGTGTCTGACGTAGTCATATGGGAAAACGTCAATTCCGGCAAGAATAGGGTACTCTCCGTTAGGAAGGTAGTCCCTTAAAAAAATCAGAAGAAAGCTTCCGATGATTTCGCCTTTAATTTTACGCTGTTTGTACTGAAGTTTGATTATATCGTCGATTTTATGTTTTTTAACTTCCTCATGGATGATTTTATCAAATTTAATATAATCCTCTCTCATCATTCCGATGTCGGTATCGTCATCCCATGGGATAAAGTAGTTGTGGCGGATACCTCCCAAAAGGGTTCCGTAGTCAAGCCACCAGTTGAGGTCGTTTGCCTTGCAGATGTTGTTTACAAACTCAAGAAGTTCTGTACATAAAGCCTGGAGGTTTTTGAGAATACCAACGCATTCGTGTTTGTAATCCAAAAACAGGACATTGAACAGATCGTTTGTTGAGTCCATATATTTCTTTTGAAGCTCCATTTCCTCTCTTAACTGCTGCAGTTCCTTTTTAATATCGTTGCTGACAGGATTATTACTGTTTTTGTTCGGAAGAACATGCTTTTCATATTGTTCTTTGTAAAATCGGTAACTATTACTTTTATTTAAAAAATATTCCTTAATTCCCATAAAATCACAGATATAATATTAAATTAGTATTATTTATTTATACTATCAAATAAATATCTTTTGTCGGCTAAAAATGATTTTCGACAATTGACATACTCTTTTACATGATTGTTTAAAAATATGGATAAACATTAAAAACAATTATAATTCATTTGCCCAATCTATTACAAAAAGGATATGGATAACCGATTTTTTGAATTGGTGAGTTTCATGGGACTTTGAAATTATTTATATGATAGCCCATATACATTATAATAATAAATCGCATACTGGAGGTTAAAAATGAATGATAAAAATTATTGGACCGAGTACTATTCAACTCATTCCAACCCTACTGGCGCATCTTCCTTTGCGGAGTTTGTTGCGGATAAGCTGGATGAAAACAAAAATCTTATTGAACTGGGTTGCGGAAACGGAAGGGACAGCATTTTCTTTTCAAAAAACAACATCAATGTTGTGGCTGTAGACCAGGTCCAGACTGAAATAGACTACCTCAATGAAAATTATAAAAATGACAACATCACATTTGTCTGTGACGACTTTACAAATCTCAAAGAAACCTCTTCCGAGCTCATAAAGGGAACAGATTTCGATTACATCTATTCCAGATTCACTTTCCATTCAATCAATGAGGCTAAAGAAGACAGAACATTGGACTGGATTTCAGACAATCTGAATAAAGGAGGATGCTTTTTGCTTGAGGCGAGAAGCCTTAATGATCCCATGTTTAAGAAGGGCGACAAGCTAAGCGAATCCGAAAACTTCACAACCCACTACAGAAGGTACATGGACCTTGACGCCATAACCGAAAAGCTGGAGTCAAGAGATTTTGAAATCAGATACAAAATTGAAGACAACGATTTGGCCGTATATAAGGACGACAACCCTTATGTCATAAGAATCATAGCAAAAAAACAATAGAATATGGAAGACTCCATTTAAAAAAAATAAAGTGTTAATATGAAAGTTTCAGTTATAATTCCCGTTTACAATGCCGCAGATTATCTAAAGGAATCCCTTGACGGCATATTGAACCAGTCATTAAGTGACATTGAGGTCATATGTGTAGATGACGGTTCAAAGGACAACTCCCTTGAAATCTTAAATGAAATTGCTGCATCAGACAGCCGTGTAAAGGTTTACCATCAGGAAAACAGGGGAGGGGGTGCTGCTAGAAACGTTGCACTGACACATGCCAGCGGAGAGTACATCTACTTTATGGATGCCGACGACAAGCTTAAAGACGGCGCCCTGGAGGAATGCTATGAAATAGCTGAAGCTAAAAACCTGCACTTTATTATTTTTCAGGCCATAAACTACGCCGAAGATACAGGAGAGTATTTTGAAAGCAGGGATTATTCCATGTATGAGCTTTCGGAATTTGTAGGAGACTCCGTATTCAGTTATAAGGATTTGGGAGATATGGTTTTCAAGATGTCCGTCACCCCGTGGTGCAAGTTCTACAATCATGAATTCGTAAAGGCATCCAAGGCGCAATTTGCCGAAGGCCTGATTTTCCATGACAACATATTCTTTTATGACAGTCTCTTTTATGCAAAGAGAATCTATTTTTTAAACAAGTTCCTCT
The DNA here is from genome assembly GCF_045541095.1 of Methanobrevibacter sp. Taxonomy (GTDB): domain Archaea; phylum Methanobacteriota; class Methanobacteria; order Methanobacteriales; family Methanobacteriaceae; genus Methanocatella. Next base: position 9,926 of record NZ_JAZQIJ010000152.1, on the reverse strand, counting down.
ATATCAGAAGAAGACATTCCGCCTCATCAACAGGAGCAGGTGATGAGCGCTACATTAACTACATCACCATATCCGACATGATATGGCAGATATTCTTTAAACATGGTGTGTTTGACGAATATAAGGAGATGCTGTGCACCAAAAAGTTCGGATCCATGAACTACTGGTTCAAGAATATCCAGGAAGAATACAAAGGCCAATATTTCGCAGAGATGAAAAAGGATTTGGAAAGGATAGCAAGCGATGATGAGTTCTTCCACTATATTGCTGACGATTTGGTTGACTGGCCGAAGGTCATTTTTGAAAGCTGTCTTGAATGCGAAACCGCCGAGGAATACGAGCTCATGATTAAAAACTATGAACTGGAAATAGACAACAGGCATTTGAAAGAGCTTATAAACTGGCCCGTAAGGGATCTGGTATTCTCGAAAATTAAAAGGTGATAGGATGGTTAAGGTTTCCGTTATTGTTCCCGTTTACAATGCAAGCGATTATCTGAAAGAATCCCTGGACTGCATATTGAATCAGACTTTAAGTGATTTGGAGGTCATCTGTGTGGATGACGGGTCAGAAGACAACTCACTTGACATTCTAAATCAGATTGCTTCAGATGATGACAGGGTGAGGGTGTTCAGCCAGTCCAATCAGGGCGGAGGAGCTGCAAGAAACAATGCACTTTCTTATGCCACCGGAAAATATCTCTATTTCATGGATGCCGATGATGAGATTAAAAAAGATGCGTTCGCCAGGCTGTATGATGTATGTGAAGAAAATGACCTTGACTTTGTGATATTCAAGGCAGTCAACTATGCGGAAGATACCGGAGAGTATTTTGAAACCCCATACTACAATATGGATAAAATAAGGGATTTTGCCCGTGGAAAAGTCTTTTCATATGATGATCTGGGCGAGCTGATATTCAACATCAGCGTGACACCATGGTGCAAGTTCTACAACAGACAGTTCGTTTCAAAAACCGGGGCGAGGTTTTTGGAAGGCTCAATATTCCATGACAATCAGTTTTTCTGGGAAGTGCTTTTCAATGCGGAAAGGATGTATTTTCTGGACGAATCACTATACATCAGACGCAGGCATTCCGCCTCATCAACCGGAGCTGGGGATTTAAGATACATAAACATAATAAATGTCGTGAACAACATCATAAAGCTCTTTGTAAAATACGGTCAGCTTGATAAATACAAGGAGATTCTCTACAACAAGAAAGTCTTCTGGATTCATACAAGATATCTGGAAATCAGGGATGAGTTCAAGGACGACTTTTACCGTGAAATGAAACTGGACTTTGAAAACACCGAAGACGCTTCCTTTGAAGGGCTTCTGGACGATAAAAACAGGACCATTTTCACCGGTGCGGTCAACTCAAAGACACGAAAGGAATTCGATTTGAGACTGAGAAACTATGAGCTGACCCGGGAAAACATCCGACTCAAAAATCAGAAAAGATTACCTAATTTTATAAAATACCGAATCAAAAAGATTTTAAAATAGTTTTAAATACTTTTAAAAACATATTTTTTATTAATATAAGTGATATTATGGTTAAGGTTTCTGTTGTAATTCCGGTTTATAATGTTGAGGATTTTCTAGGTGAATGTTTGGACAGTATCATAAACCAGACATTGAAGGATATTGAAATAATATGCGTAAATGACGGTTCCCAGGACCGTTCCCTGGAGATTTTAAATGAATATGCATCCCGCGATGAGCGCATGACAGTTCTTGATCAGGAAAACGGTGGTCATGCCGTTGCAACAAACAGGGGGATGAGGCTTGCAACCGGAAAGTACATATTTTTCATGGATTCCGATGACATCCTTGAACTGACCGCCCTTGAGGAAACCTATAATGTGGCCGAAGAGAGGAACGTTGATTTCGTCATATTCCAGGCAATCAACTATTACATGGATACCGGTGAGCTTGTTGAAGCTGAAAACTACAGCATGAACGAGCTTGCGGATTTTGTTGGGGATTCCGTTTTCAACTACAGGGACATCAGGGATTACGTATTCAAGATTACAGTAACTCCATGGTCCAAACTTTACAACAGGGAATTTGTCATGAAAAACAATATCATATATCCTGAAGGCTTTGTTTTTGATGATAACGTATTTTTCTACGATACACTCTTTGCCGCCGATAGAATAACATTCTTGAGAAAGCATCTGTTTAAAAGGAGATGGTACTCAACCTCATCAACAACCTCCGGCGGACAGCATTTCGCAAACTACATTGATATCTGCGATCTGATCTGGCAGGTATTTTTCAAATACGGAGAGTTCGATAACTATAAGGAGAACCTGCTCCACAAGAAGTTCTATACAAATTTCCACTGGTACAGACATATCAAACCTGAATTCAAACAGTATTTCCTCGACAGGCTCCGTGAGGACTACCGGAGAATTGCAAGCGATGAGGAATTCAAGCAGTACATCATCAAAGACCTCACAGATGCCGAGCGAAGGGTATTTGAATCCGTGCTGACTTACGAGGATGTTGATACCTTCGACTATGCATATGAAAACTATATGGTCAGGCTTAAAAACGAGAGCCTGAAGAGAAGATATGAAAATGCAAGAAAGACTCATGATGATTTAATCAACTCAAACAGTTGGCAGAAGACCCGTATGTTAAGGTCCATTAAAAAATAGGTTAAGTGATGATTATGGTTAAGGTATCTGCCGTAATGGCTTTAAAGGACAATGAATATTTTAGTGATTCTATTGAAAGCGTATTGAATCAAAGCCTTGATGACATTGAAGTGATTTGCATCGGGCAGAACGAATTTGCTCATGAGAAAGTTAAATATGCATCTGACATGGAGTCAGCTGCTGATGAAATCACAGGCCAGTACGTTTATTTTTTAAATCAGGGAGATGTAATTGATAAAAACCTTTTCAGAGACTGTGTTGGAATTTGTGAGGATAAAAATCTTGATTTCCTGCAGTTTGACAGTGATGATGAATTTGACAGCGAAATCCACAGCTTCGTTTTCCTCAAAGGAAAAACATTCAGAATGGACATGGCGAGAAACACCAAGTTTTTCAAAACCTCATTCGCCAGACAGCTTGAAGGCATCGGCGAAGACGATTACCTGTTTTTCTGGGAAGCTGTTTTAAATGCAAAGAGATTCTCGTTTTACCCGGCTCAAGTAACATCAAAGGACGTCACTGAAAGTTACGATTACCAGCTGGATTTGATAGACATATCAAACCGCGTATTTACCAAATTCATTGACAGGGACCTGTACGTCAGATACAATTTCCTTCTCTTTGACTGGAGACTGGAGCTTCTCTACAATACATATATGAATGTTCCGGATGAGTTGAAGGAGGATTATTACACCCATCTCAAGGAGGACTTCACCAAGATGGTCTATCACCACAGGTTTACATACTTTGCATACGGTACCAAGCCTATCTGCATGCTGTTTTTCTCCGATGTTGTATATTCAAATGACTTCGAGGAGTTTGAAAAGCTGATGGTTCAGTATGAAATTGCACTGGATACGGAAAATGTCAGAAAGGAAAATGAAATAATCAAAAAGAACATTGAATTTTTCAAAAAAGAAAATGACAAGATATTCAACTCTACAAGCTGGAAGATTACCGAACCCCTGAGAAGAAAGAAGTGATATCATGGTTAAAATATCAATCATAATGCCCGTATTCAACGGTGGCGAATTTTTGGAAAGATCCATCAGAAGCATTGATGAACAGACATTGAATGACATTGAACTCATATGCGTTGATGACGGTTCAACCGACAACTCCCTTGAACTTTTAAACCAGTACAGTAATGATTATAAATTCATAAAAGTTATTTCACAGGATAATCAGGGCTCAGGCAAGGCCCGAAATACCGGTATTTCAAACGCAACCGGAGACTATATTGCATTTCTTGATGCAGATGACATATTCATCGACGGCGATGCGCTGGAGATGATGTATAAGATTGCCGAAATCAACGGTGCGGATATTGTCTCTGCAAACCTCCAGTTTGTAAACAGGGACTATACTCTTAAGGAAAATCCCCACTACGGCCGTGGAGACTATGCATACTTTGATGGTGAAGGTGAAATAAATCCGAACGACTATGGAATTCCCTATGCATTCTACAAAAACATCTTCAAAAAGGAGTTCCTTGATATGCATGAAATAGTATTTCCTGATTTATTGAGAGGGCAGGACCCCGTGTTTCTCTCAAAGGCCCTTGGAAACACCGATGTCGTATACACATGTTCACGTAACCTCTACGGATATAACCATTCCGTTGGAGGCGGGGTCAACAACAAGATGAACAACTATCAGAAAAAGAAAAGCTATGTGCAGCATTTCAGGGATGCCTGCGATGAGCTTGCACGTGACGGTCTTGTAAAGATATCAGCCGAATACAAGCTGCATCTCACCCGTTATCTCAACTGGAAGAAAAACAATAAGGATGAGGATTTATTCAGGATATACGGTATCATATTCCCTGACCGCTACGAATATTTCACCCAAGACGATGAGAATTTCACAGTATTCAACACTGCGGCAGAATCATACTTATTATATTACTCAGATGATGAAGAAAACTTCAGGATTGTCAAAAATCACATGAAAAATACGGACGAGTCCGTTTTACCAAAACATGTCCGGGAAAAATATGATTTGATAATGAGCTCAGACTCACTGGACGAATACAAGGACTCATATTACAATGATAAAATAGACAGACTGGAGAAAAGACACAAAAATCTAACAGACAAGATTGAAGAGCTTAAAAAAGAAAATGCAATGCTTGAAGAGGAGGCCGCCGGCCTTGAAAGTGATGTGGGAAAGGTAAAATCATCCAAAAGCTTTAAGATTGCAAAGAAATTTAAAAACATTTTAAAATGATGGTGTTACTATGGTTAAAGTTTCTGTTATTATTCCCGTTTACAATGCCGCAGATTATCTCAATGAAGCGATAGATGCCGTGCTCAATCAGACACTGGATGACATCGAAGTGATTTGCGTGGATGACGGATCTGAGGACAATTCACTTGATATATTAAAGGACATTGCCTCCAAGGATTCAAGGGTGATGTATTTCCATCAGGAAAACCAGGGCGGAGGTGCCGCAAGAAACCATGCCCTTCCTCATGCTAAGGGAAAATACATTTATTTCATGGATGCGGATGACATCGTGGATTTGAATGCCTTGAAGGAATGCTATGACATATGTGAGGAGAAAAGTCTTGATTTCGTACTCTTCAAGGCCGAAAACTATGCCGAAGACACCGGAGAGTACTTCAAGACAAGTGACTACAGCATGGATGAGGTATGTGATTTTGTAGGAGAGAGGATTTTCAACTTCAGGGATCTTGGAGATTTGATGTTCAAGGTTTCAGTGACTCCGTGGTGCAAGATGTACAACAGGGAGTTCGTACTCTCGACAAATGCCCAGTTTGCAGAGGGACTGATTTTCCACGACAACATATTCTTCTGGGACGTTTTCCTTTCCGCCGAACGCATATACTTCTATGACAGGTATCTCTACACCCGAAGAAGACATTCAGCTTCATCAACAGGTGCTGGGGACAAGCGTTACGTCAGTTCAATTACAATCAACAACATGATCATTCAGAAATTCATCAATCACGGCCTTTTTGAAAAATACAAAAAGAGGCTTTATGACCACAAGATATACCTGATATTTCACAGGTACTCAACTATGAGGGAGGAATTCAGGGAATTTTTCTATGAGGAGCTTAAAAAGGATTTCTCTAAAATGCTCACACATGAGCTTCATGACGAGTTCATAAGCCTGATTGCTCCGAACAACAAGAAAAGATTTGAAATGGTGGTATACTCCAGGGATTTCAGGGAATTTGACCTACTCTACAGTAACCTGATGATGTCAATGGAGAAAAACACACTCGCAAAAGAGAACAAGAAGTTGAAAGGCAAGGTTAAAAATTACCGCAGGCTGCTTGACAAGGCTCCTGTATCTCTATTTTTAAAGGTTAAGGGTAAATAAGATGTCAGATGAAAATCCTAAAGTTACAGTTATAATGCCGTCATTGAACGTGGCGGACTTTATTGATGAGTGCATCACAAGCGTCACAAAGCAAAGCTTGAGTGACATTGAAATCATATGCATCGATGCGGGCTCTACGGACGGCACTTTAGAAATACTTAAAAGTCATGCCTCAAAAGATTCAAGAGTCAGCCTGATTCACAGCGACAGGAAAAGCTACGGCCATCAGATGAATGTAGCCATGTCCCAGGCCAGAGGCGAATACATCGGCATTGTCGAAACAGACGATTATGTTGACAGTGAAATGTTTGAAAAACTCTATTCATCAAACCTGAATGGAAAGGCGGATGTTGTAAAGGCCAGTTTTTATCATGTTTATGAAAACGGAGATATGAAAAAGGACAGGGCAAAATCAGGTCATGTCACAGAAAACGAAGCTTTTTCAATCGAGGAGTTTCCCGCATTCATAAAAGGCCATCCGTCAATATGGGCAGGAATATACAGGCGGGAGTTTTTAGAAAAAAACGGCATCACATTCATCGAAGAGGCAGGCGGAGGATGGGTGGACAATCCGTTTTTCTATGAAACAGCATTTGCTGCAGATTCAATCGTATATATGGATGACGCCTATTACTATTACAGGGAATTCAATCCCACATCATCATCAAACAATCTCAATGACTACACAATACCTATAAGAAGGATGCTGGATAACCTGGATGTGTATGATAAATACGGCAAAAAAAGCGAAGGCATCGCCAAAATGGTGCATATGAGAGCCTTTGCATATCTCAACAACATTAAAAGAAGAGATTATTTTGATGAAAACCTCCCCGAAGTCAGGCCGCTTTTATGCGAGATGATGTCAAGGCTGGATGAAGAATACATCAAAAAGAACTATTCAGCCGACCAGCAGCTTGAATACTACAGGTATCTCTCACCGCTGAGATTGAAAAGTGACTTTACAGATGATGAATATGAAAAGCTAATCAAAGAGAATGACTTTTTATATGAATTCATATCAGAATTGCAAAATAAAAAAACAGAAAAAAAGCCTAAAGAAACAAATAATACTAAATCCTCTTTTAAAAGTAGATTTAGAAAGATATTTTAGTTAAACTTTTTAAATGATAAAAACATAATTTAATTATTAAGAAATATTGTGATATTATGAATATTACTGTTATCGGAACCGGATATGTTGGACTTGTAACAGGCGCCTGTTTTTCCAAGATGGGAAACAAGGTATACTGTGTGGATATTGTGGAAGAAAAAATCGAAGGTCTGAAAAATAACATTTTGCCTATTTTCGAACCTCATTTGGGTACTCTGGTTAGAACAAGCCAGGAAAAGGGCGATTTGATATTCACCACAGACATCAAAGAGGCACTGGATGATACAGACATCATCTTCATTGCAGTTGGAACCCCTATGGCTGAAGACGGAAGCGCCAACCTTGATTATATCTTCTCTGCAGCATCAGATATTGCAAACAACATTTCCCATGATTCACTCGTTGTCATAAAATCAACAGTTCCTGTCGGAACAGGATACAGGGTTGAGGAGCATATCAATAAGATATTGAAAGAAAATGATTCAAAGGTCAATATCAAAATGGCCTCAAATCCGGAATTCCTAAAGGAAGGTCATGCGATTGAAGACTGCCTGCATCCTGACCGTGTAGTAATCGGAGCCGATGATGATGAGGTGTTTGAAACCTTAAAGGACTTGTACAGTTCATTTGTCCTCAACCACGACAGGTTTGTCCTGATGGACATCAAGTCATCCGAGATGACCAAATATGTTGCAAACGCAATGCTTGCAACAAAGATTTCATTCATGAATGAGGTTGCAAACATCTGTGAGGTTACAGGAGCAAACGTCCAGAACGTAAGAAAGGGAATAGGTTCAGACAGACGTATCGGTTATGACTTCATCTATGCAGGATGCGGATACGGAGGAAGCTGTTTTCCAAAGGACGTGCAGGCACTGATCAATACCGCACAGGTCAACGGATATGAACCGAAACTTCTAAACAACGTTGAAATCGTCAACAAAAAACAGAAGACAGTTCTTGTCAAAAAGGTTATGGACAGATTCGGCGAAGACCTCACCGGAAAGACCTTTGCGATTTGGGGACTTGCATTCAAGCCGGGGACAGATGACGTGCGTGAGGCAACATCCCTTGTCGTTGCATCCCACCTTATCAAAATGGGTGCTAAAATCAAGGCATACGATTCACAGGCTACAGAAGAATTCAAAAAGGCGATTGACGATAAATATCTCGATTCAATTGAATTCTGTACAGGAAGATATGATGCGACTGTCGGGTGCGATGCGCTTATACTCATTACCGAATGGAAGGAATTCAGAAACCCTGATTTCAGACTGCTTGACGAAAACCTCAACCAGCCGGTAATATTCGACGGAAGAAATATTTACGATAAGAAAATAGAAAAATTCGGATTTGAATTATATCAGATAGGATGTTAAAATGGCTTTAATTTCAGTGATTATCCCCGCATACAATGTTGAAAAATATATAGGCGAATGTTTAGACAGTATTATAAATCAGACCATGGCTGATTTGGAAATTATCTGTGTCGATGACGGGTCAAGTGATTCTACCCCTGACATATTCAATGAATATGCCTCCAAGGACGACAGGATAAAAGTCATACAGCAGGAAAATAAGGGTCCTTCAGCAGCAAGAAACACCGGTTTGAGAAATGCAACCGGGCAATACGTTTACTTTATGGATTCTGATGATTACCTTGAAGCGGATGCACTGAAAGAGCTCTATGATATATCCGAAAAGGATTCACTGGACATGGTTATCTTTAAGGCAACAACCTTTGATGAGGATACAGGTGAGCGTTACACAACTTCATACTATGACATGGATAAAATCAGGGACTTTTCACAGGGAAGAGTCTTTAACTATAAGGATCTTGGTGAGCTGATGTTCAGCATAAGCGTATCCCCATGGAGCAAATTCTTCAAGGCCAGCGTCGTCAAGGATCTCTCATTCATTGAAGGAATAATTTTTGAGGACAACATATTCTTCATAGAATCAGTTTTCAAATCCAAGAGGATGTATTTTTACGACAGATATCTCTACAACAGACGTGTGAGGTCAGGTTCACTTATGACCTCAGGAAAAAATTTCACAGACTACATTTTTGTTGCAAACAAGCTGATAGATTTGACAAAAGAGCACGGAATGTTTGATGTTTGCAAATACAACCTTTTTGATAAAATCATTATAAGCAACTTTCTGAGATTTTCACAAAGCATGGGTGAAAGTAAGCTCGACTACTTTGACAAGATGAAAAAGGACTTTCTGGACAAAAAGGAGGAATATGCGCAGGACGACATATTTGAAGTCATTCCCGAAAGGCCTCGTGAAATTTTTGACAGCTGTATTCGCTCAGAGAATGCCCGTGAATTTGAATTGTCAATCAACCTCTACGACACAACCCATAAACTTGAAAGGACACAGGATTTGCTTGAAGAGAAAAAACAGGAACTTATTGATGTCAAAAAGGACAAGAGGGTCTTATTCAAGACTACCCAAAAACTGTCTGAAAAGCTGAATGAGACCGCTCATGAGAAAAAACAGCTTGCCAAGGATAAAAAGGAATACAAGCAGGAAATCAAAGACCTGAAATATGTAAATGAACAGCTGATGACATCCACAAGCTGGAAAGTCACCAAACCTATGAGGGCCATAGGCAAGGCTGCCAAAAAATAGTTTTTCCATGTTATGAATATAACATTGGATTTATTTTTTCTTCTTTTTTTATAATTAAGATAGAATAGACACAGCCGGATTGTTTTATTACTCATTTTTTCAGCCTTTAATTAAATGATTTAAATAATATTTTTTTGACAAATTGTACTAT
>NZ_JAZQIJ010000151.1:0-2634 GCF_045541095.1 Methanobrevibacter sp. | reverse complement strand
TTTTATCTTAATTTTTTATTACAAATCCAAAATTTGAAGAAATTACCATTTTGAAACCACTTGATGTATATGTATTACTTCACTTGCAACATTTCCAAATGAAATGCCAAATTGACCAAATTTTATATATAAAGAGAACGTATATTTTATGTAATAATATACGTTAAAAAAGAAAAGATACGAAGTCTTTATATACTCAAAAATACAAAGGTATAGACAAGGGTTAGGTATAAAAATTTAGGAGATGAAAAGCTTATGATTGAAGTTGATGAGCTAACAGACTACCTAGATGAATACTTAGAGGAAAAGCAAGAGGTAAAGAACTTAACTGAAGAAACTATCAAAAAACAAACATTTAACATATCCAAATTTATTGAATATCTTGAAAATGAAGGAATAGATGAGCTTAACAGTGGCAATGTCAAAAAACAATTGAGACATTATCGTAGACATTGTCTTAAGCAAAGAGGAAACAAAAGGACCACTGTCAAGACATATATGATGAACATTCTGGAATTCATCAACTCAGAAGATGTTCAGGAAGAAATCAACCACGAAACCATCAAAATGAAGGATATCATCGAAGTAAAGGCCGAAGATCCTGAAACTGCAAAAAAGAGAATTGAGAAAATCTCTTTAACTTGGCCGCAATCCAATTTCTTTTTAGATACAATCGAACAGGGCGGTAACAAACGGGATTATGCGATTTGCAGGACATTCATTGATTCCGGCATGAGGCTCAAGGAACTGGTGCTGCTAAACAAAAGCGATATTCAGGTTCCTATAGATGATGATGGATTTTATGTAATGCCAAATGACACTAACGACTTCATTGATGTCTATTTACGTGCCGAAACAACCAAAGGTGAGCTTAAGGACCGTACAACATTCATAACTTATGATACATTGGCCAGTCTGAATGATATGATGTATGATCGTATCACAAAACTTAGGAAAAACACTCATAATGTCTACAGGCCTGTAATTCAGCGAAAAAAAGCGGATGAAGAAAAAACACGTGAAGAACTATTCACAAATCTTAAAGGTGAAAGAATAGGCAAACGTGCAGTTCAGGACATCATCAAAAAACATGCACGTGAATGTGATGAGAGAATTTCTGCAGAAGAAATTGACTGTCCTGTAAATTACACCAAAAATGTCAGCGTTCACATATTAAGACACACTGCACTCTCCCATTACGCTGAAATCCTCACAGTGGCTGAAGTTCAGTCAATAGCCGGACATTCAAACTCTCAGACTACAGACAAATATATTCATATTGACCGTGAACAGATGAAACAGAAACTGAAAGCCAATAATATGAGGTTTTCAAGGTAAACAAATTAATTTAAATACTATCTCATATAAACTAATATTAATTAAACTTTAATATTGATTTATATGAGATTCAGTAAAAAATTTTTGATATTGATAATAGGTTTAGTATTTTTATCCTCATTAGGCACGTATTCTGCCTTGGATTATGAAAATAGTGTTACAAATGCAGTTGTGCCAACCGACAGCACTGCAGATGGTGATTTTGGATGCTGTTCTATAGTGCTGCAATTGGAAAATAACGACACAGTAATCACACACAGGCGAGATTCCCCCAATGATGCCGATGTTCACATAGAACAGATTGACTGGCACGGAATACCTGCCATAAAGCAATATAAGGAAGAAGGTGGCTATTTCATGCACGTCATAATTACCGAAAATGGTTGGGTTATAGGCCAAGGCGGAATTGATGACGGCGAAGAAAACCAAAAGATTGATGAAATTGCAGCTAAATTGATAACTGATGACTATTCAATTTCAGAAGACACATTATCTCAGATTCAGGAAATTAAAAAGCCATTTGGAAGAGGACATTTTATCATTAAGGCACCGAACGGTAATTACGGTTTTGCCAATGTCGATAAGTTAAAAACCGGAAAACTTGAACCCGGCCAATATATTTCCATACCAAACAACTATTCCTTATCAAGATCCGGAAATCTATCACTTCAAAGCAACGATACAATCCATGATATGGTTGAACTGGCAAGAACAGACCAATATGGTGATGATAGAAGGGAAATAGTTACATATGATGTTGATTTTTCACCTGAAAATAACACCATAAACATCTATGTTTCCAATGAAGACGGAGCATATGTAGGCGTTGATAACTCACCATATATTGATGATATCTATCTCAACAGCACCCTTGTTTCTGGAAAAGACATTCCTGTAGCTCCAGAATATAAACATATAGGCTCATTTACCTTTGGAAGCGGAATGGCTAATGCTGGTATCATGAGTTATGTTATGATGGGGATTATAGTAGTTTTCATCTGCGCATTATCAGTTGGTGTTTACAGATTTGTGAGATTTATTAAATTTAAAAAATAACGATAAATTTTATTAAATTTCATGAATTTTATTAAAAAAAAGCAAATTTGAAGAAAATAGTGTTTTTCAATAGCTTGATATATATGGAGCAATTGATTTATAGCATTTTCTTAATATTACTTGAGTATTAGTGGTAAAATATGGTTAATACCTACTTTCTGTATTTACATAAATATGGATTATATATACTTTCCATACTTACAGAAATACAGAAGTATACTATATCCATATTATACTATT
>NZ_JAZQIJ010000150.1:0-6797 GCF_045541095.1 Methanobrevibacter sp. | reverse complement strand
ATAATTATTTTTTCAAATTTATATGCAATAAATTAAAAATTCATTAATAAAAGTTAAAATAATTGTCAATAATAAAAAAAGTACTATTTATCGTTATGAGTCAACATTTATAATGATTTATCATTACAATTAAATATAACTTGATTATAGTATTTAAAATTTTCTTTTTGGTTCATATAACAAAGCCTTTTTATATATAAGTGCTAAATATATTATCATAATACTTTGTACTAATCTTAAATGTGTTTCAAGTATTATTTTTATAAAATTAAAAAAAGGGAATAAGAGGTTGATAATATGAGTTCATCTTTTAAAAGTCCAGTAGATACTGCAAAAGCAATTTCTGCAACTGCTGGAGCAAAAAACTCTGCAAATATTGTTAATGTAATATTACTCTCCTTCTTAGCAGGAGCTTATATTGCATTTGGTGGTTTATTAGCTGTTGTGTCCAGTGCAGGTGCACTTGCTGCTGGTGTACCACTCGGTTTAGAAAAATTTATATTTGGTGCAGTGTTCCCTGTAGGTTTGATTATTGTTGTACTTGCAGGATCTGAATTGTTCACTGGAAATGTTATGTTCATGACCATCGGTGTTTTAGATGGCAGTGCATCTGTTGGCGGTCTCGCTAAAAATTGGGTACTCAGTTGGATTTTCAACTTTGTAGGTGCTTTATTTGTAGCATACGTACTTGCTTTCATGGGAGGTATTACTCCTACTGACGCTTCCGCACCAGCTTACGCTATTTCTAAAAAAGCTATCGCTGTAGCAGAAGGTAAAGTAACCATGCCGTTCTTAACCGCAGTAATCAAAGCTATCGGTTGTAACTGGTTAGTTTGTTTAGCTGTATGGTTAGCTAACGCATCTGATGATATCATCGGTAAAATCGTCGGTATCTGGTTCCCAATCATGGCTTTCGTAACTATCGGATTTGAGCACAGTGTTGCAAACATGTTCTTCATACCATTAGGTATGTTCTTAGGTGCTGAAGGTGTAAACTGGACCACCATTATTGTAAACAACTTAATTCCGGTAACTATCGGTAACATTATCGGTGGAGCTATCTTTGTAGCATGTATCTATTGGTACACCTACTTAAAAGATTAAGCTAGTAAACTAAAATTATAAGAAGCTTTTTTCAAGCTTCTTTTTTTTAAATTGTTTAAATAATACAAAATTTAAAAAAAATAATATGTTTTGGAGATTATAAAATGGTTGAAATAAAATATGTTCCAACAATCTGTCCATACTGTGGTACTGGTTGTGGACTCAATTTCGTTGTAAAAGACGAAAAAATTGTTGGTGTAGAACCTTTAAAAAGACACCCTGTAAATGAGGGTAAAGTATGTCCAAAAGGTAACTTTGGATATCAGTTTATTAATAGGGAAGACAGATTAACTACTCCTTTAATAAGAGAAAACGGTGAATTAAGAGAAGCTACTTGGGATGAAGCACTAGACTTAGTTGCTAACAAACTCAAAGAAGTTTCCGACGAAGATCCAAACAAAGTTGGATTCTATGCATGCGCTCGTTCACCTAACGAAAACATCTACATTACACAAAAATTAGCAAGAGTGGCTTGTGGTACTCAAAACGTAGACCACTGTGCACGTATCTGTCACGGTCCTACCGTAGCAGGTTTAGCAACCACTTTCGGTTCAGGTGCTATGACCAACGGATTCGACAGTATCAAAGAAGCAGACTACATCTTCTGTATTGGATCAAACAACATGGAAGCACACCCATTGTTTGGACGTAAATTAATCCAAGCTAAACAAAATGGTGCTAAATTAGTTGTATTAGACCCAAGATTTACTCCTACCGCTAAAATTGCAGATGAATACGTACAATTTGAAACCGGTACTGACGTAGCTTTAATGAACGCTATGATTAAAGTCATCATCGACAAAGACTTGCAAGATGATGAGTTTATTGCAAACAGAACCAAAGGTTACGAAGAAATGAAAGAAACCGTTCAAAAATACACTTTAGACATGGCTTCCGAAATCACCGGTATCAAACCTGAAGTAATCGAACACTTAGCTGTAGAGTATGCTTCTGCTGACAAAGCAGCTATTGTATACTCCTTAGGTATTACCGAACACTCCCACGGTGCTGACAACGTTATGTCCACTGCAAACCTCGCTATGTTAACCGGTAACATCGGTAAACAAGGTACTGGTGTAAACCCATTAAGAGGACAAAACAACGTACAAGGTGCTTGTGATATGGGTGCATTACCTTCCGACTACGTAGGATACAGAAAAGTAGCTGACGAAGAAACCACAAAATGGTTCAACGACTACTACAGTGGAGAAGGTTACGAAGTAAACTTACCTGCTAAACCAGGTTTAACCTTAGTAGAAATGATGAACGCAGCTCACTCTGGTGACTTAAAAGTATTATACATCCACGGGGAAGACCCAGTTCTCTCTGATGCAGATGTAGCTCACACCAAAGAAGCTATTAACAACTTAGAAATGTTAATCGTTCAAGAATGTTTCTTAACTGATACCGCACAATGTGCTGATGTAGTATTACCTGCAGCAGGTTGGGGTGAACAAGAAGGTACATTCACCAGCGGTGAAAGAAGAGTACAATGCTTACACAAAGCTCAAGAACCACCTGAAGGCGCTTGGGTAGATTGGAAAATCATGGAAGAAATCGCTGTTAGAATGGGCGTACCAAGACCATTATTCCACTACGAATCTGCTGAAGAAATCTTCGACGAAATCAGAGAATGTGCTCCTATCATGGCAGGTATGAACCGTGAAAGATTAGACACTCCTGAAGCACTTCACTGGCCTTGTCCTTCCGAAGACGACCCATGTCAACCATTAATGCACAAAGACAAATTTGCACACCCTGATGGTTTAGGAGTCTTCCAAGCATTAGAACACAAAGGACCTGTTGAAACTGTAGATGAAGAATACCCATTATTATTAACCACTACAAGGATCTTGTTCCACTATCACGCTGCAATGACCAGAAGATGTGAAACCTTATCCAACGAAGTAAAAACTGGATTTATCGAAATCAACACCAAAGATGCTGAAGCAAGAGGAATTTTAAACAACGAAGTAGTAAGAGCATTCTCCAGAAGAGGAGAAATCGCTATCCCTGCACGTGTAACTGATGATATCAGAGAAGGTATCGTAAACATTCCAATGCACTTTGCAGAATGTGCTGCTAACGTATTAACCAATTCCGATTCTTTCGATCCTAAATCCAAAATGGTTGAATTAAAAGCTTGTGCTATCCAAGTTGAAAAATTCGACGATGTTGTCGAAATCAAAAACGAGCTTTACAAAGAAGGTACCGATACCGAAGTAAAAGCTGAAGATATGTCAACTACTACTGTACAAGTAGGTAAATAAATAGGGAGTAGATTTAAATGAGCGCAAAAATTAACGATATGTACTACGCTTACTCTGCTATTGAAGATATTAAAGAAAAAGGAGAGTACGGTGGAGTTGTAACCACTATCATGAAATACTTATTAGAAGAAGGTATTGTTGATGGTGTAGTAGGTGTTACTCAAGGACACGATATTTACGATGGTGTACCAACCCTTATCACTGATCCTGCTGACGTAATCAAAACCGCAGGTTCAATTCACTGTGGTACCTTAAACATCGCTAAATTCGTATCAAAATACTTAGATGGTGCAAGATACATGAAACTCGCTGTTGCATGTAAACCTTGTGATGCAATGACCATCAGAGAATTAATGAAAAAAGGTAAAATCATCGAAGACAACGTCATTATGATCGGTGTAAACTGTGGTGGAACCATGTCACCTGTTCCAACCATGAACATGATTAGAGATGTATACGAATTAGATCCTAAAGATGTTGTTAAAGAAGAAATCGCTAAAGGTAAACTCATCATGGAAACTGCTGACGGCGAAAAAGCTTTCAAAATCGATGAATTAGAAGAACAAGGTATGGGTAGAAGAGAAAACTGTCAAAGATGTAATCTCAAAATCCCTTCCAACGCTGACTTAGCTTTAGGTAACTGGGGAGTTATCGGTGAATTAGCTGGTAAAGCTACTTTTGTTGAAGTATTCTCAGAAACTGGTGCAGACGTATTAGACAAAGTTATTGAAGCTGGTTTAATCGAAACTTGCGCACCAGAAGAAAAAGGTGTAAAAATCAGAGAAAACATCAACAACTTCATGCTCAAAGAATCCCAAGCTAAAAAAGATGTTGATTACGCAGGCACTACCGGAGATATTATTGACGTATTCTACCAATACGAAGACGAATTCTCCAAATGTATGAAATGTTACGGTTGTCGTGAAGCATGTCCATTATGTTTCTGTGAAGACTGCTGTCTCGAAGCTGAAGGTCCTGAATGGGTACCTGGTGGATACACTCCTGCTGCTCCATTCTTCCACTTAACACGTTTAGTACACATGGTTGACGCATGTACCAACTGTGGTCAATGTTCCGAAGTATGTCCATGTGAAATCCCTGTTGCTAAAGTATGGAGTACCGTAAACAACAAAGTAAGAGAAACCTACGGATACATTCCTGGTATGGGTAGTGACGACCCACTTCCATTTACCGACCACGTATCCAAAGCTAAATGGTTATAAGGATTTTTCCTTATTTCCAATTTTTTCTTTTTTTGATATCTTTAAATAACAGTGTTATATTCACAATTAAAAAAATAATTAAGTGTTGAACGGTTCACGATTGTTGATGCCGTTCATGAAAATCTCTTCTAATTTTTCTTCACTTTCGCCATTTCGCACATGTGAAATCAGTTCCACAAGATTGTCATTTCTCAAGAGACATGGCTTGATTTTACCGTCCGGTGTGATCCTTAATCTGGAGCATTTTGCACAAAATTTAGCGTTATCAACCGGCTTGACTACCTCGATTTCTCCACCGTCTATGTAATATTTTTTACGGCCTTGCATAAATTCACGTTCTCGAACATCATCAGCTATATCAGCCAACTCTTTTTCTATGTCGTCTAACTTGTAATGATAATCTTCAGAGAATTTGTCGTCGTCACAGTTTTCGCTTTCAATCAATTCAATAAGCTGAAGCACAATATCATGCTCTTTGCAGAATTCGAACATGTCATCAATCTCGTTCTGGTTGATGTCCTTCATGATGACCATATTGATCTTTACAGGATACAGTCCGACTTCAACTGCCTTTAAAATTCCGTTTTTCGCATCTTCAAGATAATCCTTTTTAGTGATGAATTCAAATGTTTCACGGTTGAGGGTGTCTAGACTTACATTTACCCTGTCAAGGCCGGCATCCTTTAAGTCCTGAGCATATTTTCCTAATAGGATACCATTGGTGGTCATGGAAATGTCCTTAAAACCAAGGCTGGATATTTTCCTGACGGTTTCAACTATGTCTTTTTTAAGCAATGGTTCTCCGCCTGAAAGTCTGATTTTTCTGACACCAATTTTTTTAGCCACTTTACAAATGGTGTAAACTTCATCTGCGGTCATTTCATCCTTTGATTTTACCATTCCGTCATGATGGCAGTACAGACAGTTAACGTTGCATCTGTTGGTTAGTGTGATTCGCAGTGAAAGAATTGGTCTTTCAAATTTGTCCTTAACTACATTTTCTAACATATTATTCCTCCACTGTAATTTTTATCTGTTTTATTTCTTCATCCACTTTTAGGGAATTCACGATTGCATATGTTGTTTCTTTTAAAATTCCCTGGGTGAATTCATTAATTTCAACATTATGATTGTTTGTTTTAAGTGTGATGTTTGCATCTATCAATTCATTTTCAATATTGCTTATTTCAATATCTATTATTTTCACATCAGGTTCTGTTTTGATGGCATTGACCATTCCCTTAATTGAATTTGAAACAATATTTTTTGTAAAAGTGTTTATTATGAGATTTTTACCATTGATTAAGATTCTGCAGTCGGCTTTAATTGGGCAACTGTCAGTTTTATCAGGAATTATCAGTTCCACTTTCCCAATATTGTCAACACCATAATCCTTGAGGTTCAATGTATTTATCACACCAACAACACTTTGCTTTAAGAAGTCGCTTACAAATCTGTTGAGCCCGACGACATGGCCGTTTATTGACAGGTAACTTTGAACGCTGTCCAGTTCATCCACTGTCAAATTGCCGTTTCGTATTTCACTGGCGATGACTTTGCCGTCATTGTATCCGCAGTTGTTTGCAAATAGTGTGTCGATAATGTCATGGCCTTTCTGTTCTATCAAATCAGCCAATTCACTAATTCCTTTCTCATCAATTGTAAATGAATCCACTTCGCAAATAGTGTATTCGTCTCTTACGTCAGGGGAGGTTATGATTTTCGGATAGTTGTAGCGTTTATATCCTTCAATAACTACAAAATCAAAATTGTCCATATGCTTAATTAAAAATAGTATTCTGTTCAGGTCCATTTCAGTTCTTGAGTTGAAGAATGTTGTTGATCCGACCCCTACAACCAGATTGGCTCCTGCCTGTTTGTGTTTCCAGGTATCGGTATTTTCCTTATCCATTTCAATAGAGTGATGTGAATGCTTTATTGAAGCAACATTGTAGCCTCTTCTTGTTAATTCCTCAATAACTTTGACAGTCAGTGAAGTTTTTCCAGTATTTTTCTTACCCACTATTGATACAATTTTCATTTTATATCCCCTGTAATATTATATGTTTTTGTATTAATTATATCTTTTCGAAAGCCATGTGTAGTTACTACACATTTTCGTTAAATGGAATATTTTTATTACATAGTCTGAATGTGATAAGCGATTTGTTTTTCGTGAATTTCAGAGAGTTGTAACAAT
>NZ_JAZQIJ010000149.1:0-11430 GCF_045541095.1 Methanobrevibacter sp. | reverse complement strand
ATAAAAATAACACTTATAAGTAATTAAAAACAAATATAAATAAAAATAAGGCAAAAACAAAGCCAAAGTTAATAAGATATGAATTAGAAAGTATTACTGAGGTTCAACATGAAAATCGAAGATGCAAATATAAAAAATTTTATAGCAATATCCGATATCATATCACTATTGAATATGTGCTGTGGAGTTTTATCAATAATAAGTTCCTTCAACGGAAGTTTTGAACTTGCAGCATTATTCATGATATTTGCAATCATGTTTGACTCAGTAGATGGTTGGGTAGCACGAAAAACCAATAGACATGACACATTAGGATTCGGAAAAAATATCGATTCCCTCTCAGATGCCATTTCATTTGGTGTAGCTCCTGCAATATTTATCTATTCCACCATTAACACCACATCAACTATCGCTCAACCAATTATAATTATTGTAAGCTTATTAATTGTTATTTGTGGAGTTTTAAGATTGACAAGATACAATGTAATTGCCGATGAAATAAAAACAGTAGATTTCATCGGATTTCCAATACCTGGAATTGCATTTATACTAGCTACATTCTATCTAAGCGGACTTTACAACCCATACGTTGCATTAATATTAAGCATTTTAGTCTCACTGATTATGGTCAGCACCGTAATTTATCCCAAATTTGACAACATACCAATATTAGCAATTTCATGTGTTTTAATAGTGTTGTTAATCGTTCCAATCAAATTCGTATTGTTTAACGTTAACATCCCTGCATTTTTACTGCTATTGTTCTGCCTATACTACCTCATCATTAATTTAATTAAAAATTACATTTAAACCAATTAAATTAACCATCTACTTTTAATAACAAATTAGGAGTAGAAAAATGACCAAACCAAAAGATCCATTATTTCCGAGAGGTTTTGAAGAATCAAATGATTTAAAAAATCAATTTAAAGAGGAAATCCTTCAAAAACCTGCAAAAAAGGATGAATTAAGCCCACTTAAAAAACTGAATCATAAAATTGGAGTTTATTTGCATCCGAAAAGCACAAAAATAACAAATGAGGAACAAAAAAGAAAAATCGGAATCATCATAACCACACTTATTCTGATTACATTAGTCATAACATCATATTATTTTCTAATATACCAACCTCAACAGGAGGAGTTGTCCCTCATGAAAACAACAAAGTTAAATGAGCTTCATGAGCTATACACAGGACCGCTGGTAACCTCTGCCAATGCACTAGAATTAGAAAGTAAAATAACTGATGCAAAAAGCGTAGGTGAACTGGAAAACATAAACATAATGGCACCCGCATCAAAGGACTGGAAGACATTCCATAAAAAATCGATTCATTCAGGCGTCGACAAATTCAACCGAATCATGGTCATCTATTCAAATGAAAGCAAAAACGTATTGATGAGCATTGACGATGCCATAACCATAGTCAACGAAAATGATGCATCAACATTATCAAAAATCAAATTTGAAACACCAAATACTGTATCTGTTCCGATTTTAGTCTCAAGACTTCAGGCAGGAGCAGGACTCATAAATGTGGGAAGCGTGGTTGACGTTTATCTCAACAGCAATTACACAGAAGAAATCAACATTACAAATTCCACCCCACACATCAGCGGATGTACAGTATTATCCATTATGAGATATGAGGAAAACGGGGAAATCGATTCAGAATACTCCAAATCAGGAATGAAAATAAAGGGAAATAAAACTTACCCTACAGAAAATACGAAGGCTTTCTCCTCAAATGTATTGGAACTTCTAAAAGGATCCATCATTAACGGTTACAGTGAAAAGGACACCATTAAAATGCTTGAAGATTATGGGGTAAAACTGTCCAACTATGAAAGGCAAATTAATTTAGGTGACCTGGATGCGCAATACATGCTGTTGATAGAAACGCCACAGGACAAAGTTGATTTTATGATAAACAACATGGACAACATAGTCCTGACAATCCCTACATCAAAAGCACCTGGCTGGATGGAACATGAACTAAGTTCAACATATAACAATTGAAAAACTTATTATATAAGTTAAATAAAATATTGATATTATGAAAAGCCCAAGCATTTCAACAATAATTGTCATTATATGTTTACTTATAATAGGATTATACGCAATGGGAGAAGTGAATTATTTTTCTGAAAAAATAATTACCGAAAGAAATGTTGATGCTCCTACAATAGTAATCGATAAGATTGGAGTTCACGAAAAAATCAACGACGTTTCTTTATCCCAAGGAGTACTCCATGAACAAGAATCATACAATCCTGATGAGGGAGATGTTCTGCTGTTTGGACACAGAACACTTCAAGGTTCTCCGTTTTTAAGGCTTAATGAATTAAACGAAGGAGACACATTAACCTTAGAATGGCCAGGAATTGGAGAATTGAAATATAATGTAATAAGCACAACAATCGTTCCTGCAAGTTATCAACTTTCTGCACAATCAGGTGGAGACAAACTTTATCTGATTACATGTGACCCTATAGGATCAACAGAAAACAGACTGATAATTGAAGGACAATTGACTGATACCCAACCGCTGAATACACAAATCATCAGTGAAAATCCTCAAGAATCAACTGCTCTGATAATAAGTCTGATATTCTTAATTGTCGGATTGGTCGTCAGTTTACTGTATCCGAAAGATCAAAGAATCTATATCCTCGCTACAGTCTTAATCATTTCAGCAGTGCTTTTCTTCTGTTGCATTCATCCAATATCTTCCCAGTTCATATATGATAATATAATCTTTTTAAACGGAGGCATATAATGGATGTTGATAAAGAATATTTTTCTAACATAACTACAAGAGAAAGGGCCATCTTTGAAGGAGCCATAAGTATGGGAGCATTATTCCACCAATTTGTTGGAACTCCCATCAACAAAACCACTAAAGATGTCCTTGAAAAAAGCATGGAAGAATCCATGAAACTCCAGCCTGCAATTGATGATGTAAAAGTGAATATCAGATTTGATAAACTCGAAGATTCAATGACTGAATTCGAATACACATCACTTACAGGAGACATGTTAGATGTTAAGATATTCACAAAAGTAGATAATGTAAAAGCCACAATAAGAATTGAATTCATTGAAGAGTTAAACTATCCTTTAATGTATGTTGAAGATATAACCGAAGAATGATTTAGAATATTTCTTTTAAATCTTCCACCAATTCTTTTAGATGACTCATTTTAATATGATTCATCAAAACTATTCTGATGGCTACAGGACATTTAGCTACAGAAACATTCCATCCTCTTTTTTCTAATTTTTCAGCAAGCAAATTTGTTTCTATATTCGGATGATTGAAAGCAATGATATTAAGTTCAGGTTTGCACACAACATCATAACCTATTTTTATTAATTCCCCATATAGGAATTCGGTATTTTTCATCAGCCCATCTGCCAACTTGCAATAACCCTCTTCTCCAAAATATTTCATTATTGCAAAAGTGGCCGCTGAAGAAGCACCTAAACGAGTTCCAACAATGGTTGATTGGGTTTTAACAGTCAAATAAGGAGAATCAACAGCCATTACATCCAGATATTCTTCCTTTCTGAAAATTATTCCACCGGCAGGGATTGGTGCCAGACCCATTTTATGAGGATCCACCGTAATTGAACAAACACCAGGGAGTGAAAAATCAAAAACAGGCAAATCATAACCTAATTTTCGTAAAAATGGAATTGAAAATCCGCCAAATGCAGCATCGACATGGAAATAAATATTATTTTCATGAGCTATTTTGGAAATATCCTCTATTGGGTCTATCAAACCCAGTTCTGTTGTACCTGCAATTGCAACAATAGCTACAGTCTTATCAGAAATGACTTTTTTCAGCTCATCGACATCAATCTTATAATTCCCGTCCAATTTGGCTTCGACAATCTTTAGGTTTAACATGTCAGCAGCTTTTTTAAATGAAAAATGGGCAGATTCAGGAATAATTATCTCTCCATCAGTTATTCCCTTATATTTTCTTGCATGATTTCTGGCGGCACGAATCGCCATCAGATTCGCCTCAGTACCTCCAGTTACAATATTTCCAAAAGCCTCATCCAGAGACAATAATTCGCCAATAGACTGGATAACCCTATTTTCAATCTGTTTTGTTCCTTTAAAAAGACCAGGATCTCCCAAATTAGTATCTAGGAATTTGCAATATACTTCCTTTGCAAATGGATGTGCCTCAGTACACATTGAACCCAATATTCTACCATCTGCATATTTATAATCCAATTTATGAAGTTCATCAAGTTCTTTTAGAATTTCTGCCTTGTCTATTGGTTTATCTTGCATAACATGACCTAATTAAAAATAATTATTATAAAAATAAAATGAAAAAAAAGAAATAAAAAGATTATTCTAGACGTTTACGGGCAGCGTCGAGAATAATTTTTTGTTCAGCTCTAGCAACAGTTTTTCTAACATCAGCAATTGCGTCAGTATTGGAAGATACACTGGTAATTCCAAATTCAACAAGTTTTTCAACAATGTGAGGTACACTACCAGCTTGACCGCAAATACTGCATTTAACACCTGCTTCAGCACATTTTCTGATTGTTCTTTCAATCAATTTCATAACTGCCGGATGTTCTTCTGAGTAGTGTTTTGCTACAAACTCGTTGTTTCTGTCAACCGCAAGTGTGTATTGAGTCAGATCATTAGTTCCTAAACTTACAAAGTCTATTCCAACTTTAATATACTCGTCAATCATTATTGCAGCTGCAGGAATTTCAACCATCATTCCAAAATCAACATCTTTGTGAGGTTCAAATCCGACTTCAGAACAGAGTGCCTTAGCTTGTCTGAGTTCATCCGGATTTTGTGATAAAGGAATCATGATACCAATGTTAGTGTATCCTTTTTCATGTAATTTTTTAATTGCTTTGAATTCACATTTGAGGATTTCAGGCTGATCGAGTTCTCTTCTGATTCCTCTCCAACCGAGCATTGGGTTGTGTTCCCTAGGTTCGTTTTCTCCACCTTCCAAAGTGATGAATTCATCGGTTGGTGCGTCAAGGGTTCTGTACCATACAGGTTTTGGATAGAATGCATCTGCTACAATCATAACATTATCTGCAATAGTATCAATCAGTTCATCTTCTCTTCCGTCAGCAATGAATTTGCCAGGGTGAATACCAGAAGTTAACATTAAATGTTCAGTTCTTAAAAGACCAACACCATCTGCACCGGTAGCTGCTGCTCTTTCAGCGGCTTCAGGCATACTGACATTAGCTTTTACTTCTGTAACTGTGATAATTGGAGCTGCTTCAACGTTGACTGCTCCTGCAGGTTCTTCTGATTTAGCTTCGGAAATTCCTTCAAATACTAAACCTTTTTTACCATCCAAAGTAACGCCTGAGTTTTCTTCTAAAGTAGATGTAGCGTTACCAGTTCCTACAACACAAGGAATTCCAAGTTCACGGGAAATAATGGATGCGTGACAGGTTACACCACCTTCATCGGTTACAATACCACTGGCCCTTCTCATTGCAGGAACCATGTCCGGAGTGGTCATGGTTGTAACCATGATGTCGCCGTCTTGAATCTTATCCAGTTCATCAATGTCGAAAACGATTTTGACTTTACCTGATGCCATACCAGGACTTGCTCCAAGACCCCTTACTAAAACGTCACCTACATCTGAAGCGGAATCGTCGTCTTCTTCAACTGCATCGCCTAAAGTGGTGATTGGTCTTGCTTGTAATAAGAATAACATGTCTTTTTCAAATGCCCATTCAGTATCCATAGGTTCACCGTAATGAGCCTGAACTCTTTTACCCATCTCAGTCAATTCGATGAGTTCATCGTCAGACAATACTCTTTCTTTTCTTAAATTCTCTGGAACATCGACTTTGACACTTGTTCCTTTTTCATCATTAGTATACATTACTTTTTTATCACTGATTGTTACATTGATGATTTCATTATCTTTTTTATCAACTTGATAGTTATCAGGAGTTACATCTCCGGAAACAACAGCTTCTCCAAGACCCCATGATCCTTCGATTAAAGCTATTTCTTCACCGGTTGATGGGTTAACAGTAAACATTACACCTGCTTTATCTGCATTTGCCATTTTTTGAACAACAACAGCAATATATACTTTTGAGTGTTCAAAGTCATTTTCTTCCCTGTAGAAAATAGCTCTTGCTTCAAATAAAGATGCCCAACATTTTCTGATGTATTCTATTACTTCATCATCGCCTGAAACATGCAAGAAGGTATCTTGTTGGCCTGCAAATGAAGCTTCAGGTAAATCTTCTGCAGTTGCAGAGGATCTGATTGCAACATCAGTATCATCTTCACCTACTCTTTGACAGAGCTCGTTGTAATATTCACGGATGAACAATACCAAATCTTCTGGGATAGGAGCTTCAATAATGATTTTTTTAATTTCTTCAGCTGCTGCTTGAAGAGCTTTAGTATCATTTATATCAATTTTTTCAAGAATTCCCATTACTTGGTCGTTAATTCCAGCCTCATCCATAAATTTTTCATAAGCTTGTGCAGTTACTACAAAACCAGGTGGTACAGGAATACCCGCTTGGGTTAATTCACCTAAATTAGCACCTTTTCCACCTGCAATTCCAATATCGGACTTGTTCAAATCCTCAAATTTTACGACATACATGAAATATAACCTCTTGGATTAAAATTATTATTAAATTGATACTATTTTTGATTGAAAAACAACATCAATATTAATATTAAATTTGAATTTTAAAGTTTAAATATTTAATTATGAAAATCAAAAAAATCGGAAATGAAAATGAAAAAATCTAAAAAAAGAGTAAAAAAAGAATTAATTAAATAATCTATTTAATTAAATCTGCGCCTTTGTCAACAACTATTTTACATGGAACTGGTAATTTCATACCTGCTCTTTTTAATGCAACTTTAGCTTGTTCAAAGTTTTTTTCTTGGCAATCGATAGTGATGATTCTTTGGTCTTTTTTAACGATAGCTTCAACACTGATCGGTTTACCGAAAGCATTTCTCATACCACTTTGTACCCTATCCGCACCTGCACCAGTAGCCATTGGGTTTTCTCTTACGATTTGGTGAGGGTATACTCTTAATTTTAAGTGGTAACCCATTCTTCCAGCAGCTCTTTGCATTAATCTGTTAGAAGCAATCCTTGCAGCTTCTAAAGAGTTGTGTCTAATTTGAGCTGGTTTTTTAACAGCTAAACTTAATGATACTGGGAATTCATCTTTTAAATTACCCATATCATACTGTACAATTCTTGAATTTGGGGTTTTTCTGATATAATCTCTTCTTGTATAAGCACGAACCATTATAATTCCTCCGAAATAGAAATAACATGATAAACATGTTTAATTAAAAAATAGCTACGACTAATAAAGTTTAAATAATAGCTATAAAAAATCATATATAGTAATATATAGAATACTTAAATATATTGACTAAGTCATTAATAAAGGTTACCCTATTTTGACCAATAAACGTATAACATATATAAAATATAATATTTAAAAAAATGTGAAAAAATGAAAATAAATGGAAAATTAACCTTAAAATACAAAAACGAAGAATCTGCTTCATTAATTCATAAAGCATTGGAAATTGATAACGAAGGTTTTCTTGAAAGTGAAATTGAAGGTAAAACTATCAACTATACAATAGACAGCGAAAATCTGGGAAGCTTTCTTGCAACCGTTGACGATTTGATAGCATCAGAAATTGTAGCAGAGAAAATATTAAATAAAACAAAATAATTGGGAAAAAGTTTTATATAACTATAAATAAAAATATATAATTAATATAAATAGATTCATTAGAGCGTGTAACTATGGAATGTCATTATCATCCTGAAAGAGAGGGCACAGATGTCTGTGCAATATGTGGAAAATCAATATGTAAAGAATGTGGTTTAGAAATTGCAGGTAAAGTCTATTGTAAAGACTGTCTGGAAAAAATTGTAGGACTTGGAATTGATTCAAGCCAACAAGAAGCTCCACAGCAACCAACTGCACAACCACAAGAAGTTGTAGCTGAAACTCCTGTTCAAGAAGCGGAAAAATATGCTGAAGAGTATCTTAATGAAAGCATATACCAACCACAGGAAGAATATGAAATACCATATGCCGAAGAAGAACCTGTTCAAGAGTATAAAGCCATCAGCGATGATTCCCCATACAACGTCAGGGACACTGTTGAATATTCCGGAGGTTTGGAATCTTCTTACATAAGTGAAAATGAACCTATTTATCAAGAAGAACCACAAGTTGCACAACAAGAACATGAATATATTCCTCAAGAAACAATTCAACAACAACCTGTCAGCAGGGAAGAAGAATTCATATACCCTGACCATGACTATGAACCACCAACAACCAATGCAAGACAAAACCTTGAGGACAAATATGAAAAATACTTAGATGATTTGTACTTTGATGAAAATGAGGTTCCTTTAGGAGAACAATTAGCCAAAGATGAAGCCCAATATGGATCTTTAACCAAAAAAGAATATCGTCCAAGGCCAACTCCTCAGCCAACTCAACAACAAGCTCCTCAAAGACAGGTTCCTAGAAATGAAACTCCAGAGGAAATGGAAGCCAGAATCAGAGCAGAAATAGCTCAAGAAATGAGCTCCGGTAAAAAGATTAAAGATACTGCAGACAAAAAAGAAGGAATCCATGATATTAATTACAAAGATGAAAAAGAACCTATGGGTGCCGTAGACATCCTGTTAACAATCATATTAATCATTGTGATTTTAATTGTGCTTTACTACATCATTTACCTGTTCTTATTGCAGGCAACTTATCCAACATTTATGGATGCAATATTTGCACTTCAAAATCCACAAAATGTGATTAATCATCTTTTAACTCCACAACCTTAAAATAATGAAATATTTTCATTATTTACCTTTTTTTTAAATTTTTCCAGACAATCATCATTTCTATATCCCAAAACCCTGATTACAGAAGGATAGTTATCAATATAGTCAGAAATTAATTTTTTAGGAATCGGATTTTCCAAAATGCTCAGTACCCTTTGGCGGAAATGTGATGAGAATCCCTGAAGAATAGCATTTTCGATGCTTTCAATATTTCCGTAAGGTCTATTATCAACAATATTTTGAGCTAATTTTTCATTGAACAGGTTTAAATGAGCCAGCTGGTCAAATGAATAGTCATTAGCTGTGGTCAAAATTCTTTCCACATCACGAATTCCGTATATTATGCCCTCATTTTTGATTTCCCTTTTCAGCACTTCAATTGTTTTTGAAGGCATCATGTCCACTACATTTTCAAAATCATCATTTATAATGCTTTCACGAATCAGAGTGCCGCTTACCCCACCAATGCGCTCGACAAAAATAAATTTGCCGGTATAGTCAAAACCTATTTTGCTCAATGAATTTGAAAATGAAGTAATGACATAATTGTCTTCCTCCAGTTTTCCTTTCAGAAGAATTTCATTGGAGGTCTTATCCACAATCTTATATGGTTTTGGAGCTACATGATGACCCATATTAATCCTTTTTAAAATTTCATCCATTGCCTCAACAGGTTTATATCCGCGTGGAATATGATCCGTGTTCAGTGCCTTAAACATCTTGCAGAGACATAGGGAATATTGGCCTGAACCCATAATTCCCATGGGAGGGCCTTCAACCACAATGTCTGCCCCAACAGAAATTGCAATTTCTGCCCTAAGTTGTCTTGGCAATATATATGGAATACCTCTACCACTTCGTTCAAATAACCCCGGCACGATTGCTACAAATAACGAGTTAGGAAACATATGTTTTGCAGTTTTCATGCAATGAAAATGACCGTTGTGTAAAGGATTATACTCTGTGAAATCAGCGACCAAATTTATCTCGGACGAAGTGTCAGAAATTTCATACTTTTCATCCAAATCATTATAAAACAAATCCATATCACGTGAAAGAATATTTGAAACCAAAGACATAAAATAAAATATAGCAATTAAATTTAAAAAAACTTATGCTTTAAAAATACAAATAATAACAAACAAAATTAGGAGACCAACAATGGATTTAGTAATAAAAAACTGTAAACTGGTTGATAAAATCGGAGAGTATTTTATAAAAGTTGAAGACGGAAAAATATCTGACATTTCAAAAACACCCCTTGAGACAAGTCAAACAATAGATATAAAAAACAATTATATACTTCCAGGTTTTATCGACCCCCATGTTCATTTCCGAGATCCGGGCCTAACTCAAAAGGAAGATTTCAAAACAGGAAGCATGTCCGCTGCAAACGGAGGATTTACAACTGTAATTGACATGCCCAACACACTTCCAAAAACAAACACCTATAAAGCCCTTAAGGAAAAAATGGAACTTGCAAACAAAAAATCCGTTGTTAATTTTGAGCTCCAGGCAGGTCACAACAGCCTGGAAGAGATGGAAAAGATGGTTGAATTGAACCCAATTTCATTCAAGGTGTTTATGGATTTGGAAAGTGACGAGAGTCTGGAGGAGATTTTCTCAAATTTGGGAACCTTGAAAAATAAGACAAATTACAACGGTCTCGTGGCAGTTCACTGTGAAAAAAGGTCAATAGTGGAAAATGAAACAGCGAAATTAAAGGAAAAAGATAAAAATGAAGCAATAGATTACAGTTATGCAAGACCTGCAACATCAGAAGACGAATCTGTAAAACAGGCCATCGAACTTGCAGGCAAAAACGATTTAAGATTGCATATATGTCATCTGAGTTCCTCCAAATCATTGAGTCTTGCAAAAGATGCAAGCAAAACACAGCCAGTTAGCTGGGAATTTACACCTCACCACCTATTACTTGATAATTCCGCTTTCAATACATATGGCACTTTCATAAAAACCAATCCTCCGCTTAGAGAAAAACAGCAAAGCATAACAATCGGAGACCTTGACGAAACATCCATAATCGGAACAGACCATGCACCGCACACACTTGAAGACAAGACAAAAGGAGTGTGGGCATCATCACCTGGAATTCCTAATTTGGAAACAGTAGTGCCCCTTCTTTTAACCGAAGTAAATAAAGGAAACCTTGATTTCAAACTGATTCCGAAAATATTATCCTCAAATGCTGCAAAAGTTTATGGCATGAAGAATAAAGGTGAAATAGCTATCGGCAAGGATGCTGATTTTACGGTAATTGATTTAAAACAAGAAGGAAAATTCAACATTGAAGAGTTTGAAACAAAAGCTGAATACTCACCGTTTGACGGATGGAGTTATATTGGAATGCCAGTGATGACAATCGTGAACGGAAAAACTGTGATGAATAAATTATAATACTTAAAAAAACCTGTAAATTTATAGGTTTTTAATAAATCTTACTTTGAACTACCTCAACTTATTGAAGTTGAGGATTCCTAGGTTTTTTATTATATATCGTTGGTTATTTGATATTATCCT
>NZ_JAZQIJ010000148.1:0-12379 GCF_045541095.1 Methanobrevibacter sp. | reverse complement strand
ATGGAATATATCTTGTATTTTCCAGGGCTTAAAGTTAATTTAATGGTAGCTATTCCTTTGCTATTGGTTTTTGCAGTATATTTTTTGTTTTTAAATTTAAAGGTTATTTTTTTGTTTTTAGCTACTTTTCCTTTATTTGTAACCAGTTTTGCTTTAAAAGTAACTTTTTTAACTTTCTTTTTGGAAATGTTTTTTGCAGTTAATAAAGGTTTAACTGTTATCTTATTTTTTGCTTTATATTTTCCATATTGGGTTGTTATTGTGTATTTTTTAGCTTTCAGGTTAATTTTTAATGATGCATAACCGTTTTTGTTTGTTTTAGCAGTATATGTTTTTCCATTAATTTTAAATTTAACAGTTTTTCCTGCACTGACAGCTTTTCCGCCTGCGGCAATGATGCGCACTTTAAATTTAGATCCGCTTGTGAAATACATTGTTAAATCTTTATTTTCACTTATTGGACTAAGCACTTTAACTGTTTTTTCTACAAATTCTCCAGTTATAGGATTTATTGCTGTAACAAGATAGCTGCCGGGATTAAATTCCATGCTTAATTTTATTTTACCCTGACTATCTGTTTTGTAGGTGTGATTTATTCCATTAATGATAACGTTAACGTTTTTATTTGGCACTGGTGAATTATTTTTATCATAAAATGTTGCTGTGTAGTATTTACCGTCTCCCAATACTTTTAAAAAATTATTTACTATTATTGTTGGTTTTATTGTCAATTTATAGCTTTCAGATAATCCATCAAAAGGATTAATAAATGAAATGACATGATTTCCAGCATTTAAATTCAAATCAAAGTAGAATATTCCTTCATCATTAGTGGTTGCAAAATAATTTTTCCCGTCAATTCCTATTACGAAATCCTTATTTTTGATTCCATTTCCTAGGCCATCCAAGAACTTAATAGTTAGATATGGGCTATCGCCATAAATTTTAACTTCGTCTTGACCTAATATTGTTGTTAAAACATCAATAGTTGTTTTATTGAATGAATATTCTTCAGAGCTTTCATTTGCAAAATGACATTCCACATCATAGTGGCCTGGTTTTAAGTTAATGTCTAATGTTATCCAGCCGTTTTCATTTGTAGTGCAGTTGTATATTGAATTATCCAATATTACAGTGATTATTTGATTAGCTAGTGGGGTTCCAGAATTGCTTGTAAGCAATGCATGGAATTGAGTTGAATTTCTGTAATATTTTACTAAGCTAGGAGCATAAATTTTTGTAGATAAATTGGAAACATACAATTTAACCTTATTGAAGCTAGGTCTTAGATTGTCATCGCCATTAAAGACTACATTAATGTTGTGTATTCCTGATGATACGTCAACTTTAACGAAAGCTTCTCCTTTGCTGTTTGTTTTTGTGCTATAGGTCATGTTTTCAAAAATGAATCTAATCTCTTTATTTGAAATAAATTTCCCGTTTTCATCACATAAAACGATATTGAATGTATCGTTAGCGGTAATCTGAACATCACCTGTATATATCACGGTTTTTGTACGATTGTCACTGGTTTTGATATTAGCTATATTAACGTTGCTGCTTTCTAAATACAAATCATTTCCCTTGAAGTCTGATTTAAGTGTATATGTTCCAGAATCTAAATTGAACTTAAATATAACATTACCATTTGCATCAGTAACGTCACTAATCTTTTTGACTGTTTTTCCTTCCAAGTCAATAATTTCAAGTGTAACTTCGCTGTATGATATGCCGTTATTAAGGCAATCTGTTAATGTTAATGTGAAATTAATCAGATTATTTTCATCTTCATTAATGTCCTGGGCAATTATTTGTGTAGATGTCTGTTCGCTGTCAACAACTAAAATCTTATTTGTATTTGATGAGTAAATGTAGTTTGGATGAGTTAAACTGTATTCGATTTCATATTCCCCTATATTTAAATTAAGAGGCAGGCAAGCTACTCCTTTATCATTTGTTGTAATATCGTATTCATTTTTATTTAATTTCATATGAATCTGCATATTTGAAATCGCTTTGCCGTTAGTATCTCTTAATGTTGCCTCGAACAGTCTTTGATCATTAACATTCATGATTATGTCATTAGCTGTTAAACTAACTGGCATTTTATAGATTGTTATTTTATTTGTACCGCTTCCATAAATATTATAATATGGATTGGAGTATTTGTAGGTGACATTGTACTCACCAGGGTTTAATTTTATCTGTAAACGTGCAGTACCGAATGCATCTGTTACAGCTTCAAAAGATTGTGACCATTTTTCATTAGATATGCTCACGGTTATTGTTTTTCCATATTGGTCATATGCATTAGGATCGTTAAAATCAATTGCAAAGAATTTGTTTTCACCATAGTATTGCACTAAATCTGTTGCATTAAGACGTACAGATTCAAGAACTGCATTTTTATCAACTACTATTGTTGCCGCATTTGTTGCATCACTATACCATAGACTTCCATCATAATCTATTGTTGTTAGATATGTTCCTTCAGCCAAATCGATTATAAATGAAGCTTCTCCGTTAGGATCGGTAGTGTTGGTGTAGGTTTTGACTAGCTTTCCCTGATAGCAGTTTAGTGTTACAGTTCCATTGTTTATCCTTTTTCCATACATGTCGCTTAAAACAACAGTATAAAGACCATTTAAAGGAATTGTTTTATGATGGAAACCGGAAACTATTGTTAATACCTTATTAATAGTTATTTTACCTGAATCCTCAGCAGAACCATAAATGTCATCTCCTTTGTAAGTTGCTTTAACATTATATGTTCCCGGAAGATAGTTTATGGTTAAGCTGGCTATTCCATTTTCATTTGTTTGCAATATGAAATTGTCTGTTAGGTTTCCCTGTGATATCGCAACTTGAATGTTTTCTCCTCTGATTAAAGTTCCATAAGAATCTTTTAATGTGATATTATAAAGGTTTCCTTCACCATATAATGTCACATCAGGCACTATCATAGTTGAATTGACATGTTTAATTATTATGTGGGAGTAATTTGAGCTGTATGCATACCATGAATCTCCAAGATATTCTACTTTAATGTCATATTCTCCAACGGCCAGATTAAGTATGATTTCACTTCTACCGTAATAGTCAGTATTTGAAGTGACTGTTCTTTTCTCTCCGTTAGGGGAGATAATTGTAAATGTTAAATTGTAGTTAACTAAATTTTTACCGTTTTCATCATGTAAAATTCCATAAAATACATTATTCTTACCATAATATGTGTAGTTGTATGATATGACTTCAGTAAATGATGTTACAACTTCAATTTTTGCCAAAGCGCTTGATTTTTCATAGTATCCGTTTCCATAGTAATTGACAAGAACGTTATATTTTCCGGTAGGATAGTCTATGTCGAAACTTCCACGGCCGTTATCATCGGTTTTAATTGTAAACACTTTACTTTCATTGTTTAAATTAATAATCTGCACTGTCAAAGTCTGATTTGCAATTTTAAAACCGTTTGCATTTATCAAATCAATATAATATTTGTTGTCGTTTCCCTTAACAGTAACATTCTCCATTAATATCATTGTATTTGTGTTTCTAAGGTTTAAATCTAAAACCTGATTGTCAATAGTTGCATATACCTTAAAATCACTTGAATTTAAATCATAACTTACATTTGCATAAGCAACATTTTCCTTAAGGTAATCAAAGTGTGGTGTAATGTTTCCCAAATCAATAGCGAAATAAACAGGTCTTGAAGGCAGTATTTTTCCAATTTTTTTGATGTTTCCGTCATCATCTATTAAATTGTCAAGGGATGCTTCAACAATATTTTCACGGTATGATTCAAATGTCATTATTACCCAGTCGGTTAATTTTAAATTTCCGAGGAAAATAAATATTTTTGAGTCATCCGGCTTTTTATTGTCTCCCCACCAGTTGCTTGAATAGTCAACGTCACCTGAATTTGAATAGACGTCATTACCTGAATAAAGTGCAGTGTTATTTACAAATACGCAGTAGTGAATTTCTTTTGAATTTGAAACAGCTCCACCGAATGATGCTTTGTTGTTTATGAATGTTGAATAGGTGATTGTCTGTGCACTGACTATTCCTTCACCGTAGGATGCCTGACTATAGTCAGTATATCTGTTCAGATTGCTGATAAAAACGGAATTGTTAATCAATTCAGCTTCAATTAAAGCCTTGCCTCCATAATCAAGACCATGATTGTTGTAAAATGAGGAGGAATTAACTGAAGTTGCCTTAGCTATTTTTCCGGTGTTGTCTTTAAAGGTACAGTTGTTTATATATCCATAAAATGTTCCGTAATTGTCTGCAATATCAAATCCTATGCCTATGGTTGAGTAGGAATTGCCCATATTTGTAAAGATGTTGTTTGTAAATGTTGAATTTTCAATATATGCGTATCTCTTCTGGGCGGAATATTGGGAATTTGAAGCTCCAAGTAATCCGGAACCTGAATATGTGTACGGGTGAAGGGTTATGATTCCCATAGTGTTGTTCATAAATTCGGAGTTGTAAATTTCAATTGAGGATGTTACTGTAAAGAGTGCATTGTAATTTTCCATTCCTGCAACTGAATAGAAATTGGAAATTTTTTCAAAAGAACAATTATCTACATTGACTTTGGCAGGTCCGCTAACAACAGACCCTTTAATGTCTGAGAATTTAGTGTTCCTTATTTGTATTAAACCGTTATTGCTAACTCCAGGGGATGAATAAATAACCGATCCGGAACTAATTGAGCTCAATGTGCAGTTTTCAATACTTAAAATACCTCCTATAACTGTAAACAGGTTATCATTATATTCTCTTGCTTCGCAACCGAAATCGATGTTTTTAACAACAACTTTTCCTAATTCCCGCACAGTCATTATGCTGGCACCGTTTACCCTTAAAAACTTAACGTTTCCAAGTCCGATTATTGTAATGTTTTTTGAAATAGATAATTTTGAATTTTCACTGCCGTTGTAGATTCCTTCAAGTAAACATATTGTATTTCCGTCTACAGCTTGCGATATGGCATATCCGAGAGTCCTGTATGGATTTTCTAGATTTCCTGCTTCAGGTCGGTCTTCTCCCCATGGAGCTACAAAATAATTATATGCGGAATATCCCTTTCCGATTGTTAAAGTTAATTTCTGATTGTCCACGATTGAATAAACGCTGCAGTCCAGTGTATTTCCAATCAGATAGTTTTCAAATGATTTTGTTAAGCTTCCGGTTGCGTATAAAAATCTTCCGTTTTGTGCTTCAAAGTGAACTTGACGTGTTGGGATTGATTCATTTTCTTTTAAATCTAAGCTATTGTTTCCATCAAACCATTTAAATGATGTAATAAATTTTGATGCAGTTCCTATAGAATTGTTCCCGTCTTCTATTTCAAAAGACGCTATGGCCCAGTTGCTTATATCTATATTTTTGAAATATTCTATTTCAGGGCCTGAATTTATTCCCCACCAGTTGTAAGGGGCATATAATATTGATTTATCTCCTCCACCTAAAATTCCATGTAAAATGGATGAATAGGTTATGTTAAAGTTTGTATGTCCGCTTGATATGGGTGCATCAAAAATTGTGTTAATTGCTGTAAAATTTGATTTAAAGATTGATAATGTGTTAAACAGTGCTGAAGTCGGAAGGATTTTACTGCTGTCAACATATACAGTACATCCGTTAAATGAAAAGCGTCTGTTAATGTTTGAATTTAAAAGTTTTATGTCTGCTTTTTCGGCTTCTATGAGTGTTAATGTTGAATTTTTAATTAGGATTATGCTTGTCTGATACGCTGACGGATCGTATTCGTCATTTGACTTTAAATGTGAAATTTGAGATTCAACAATGTCGATATTTTTAAAGTTATATATATTAGGCAAATCACTATCGCTTGCGATTGCATCATTCAATTTTGAATTGGATATTGTACAGTCACCTAAATTGGTGATACTTTTTGCAATATTTTTGGATTTTGAATTTGAAATGATTGAATTATCAATTATTAATTCGCCTTCATTGTAAAATGTTGACATTATTGTATTCATTTTACTAAATGAAGTATTGTTAATCAGTAGTTTTCCCTGATTTTTAATTGCTCCTAACTGTGAATATGAGTCAGTATAACCATTAATGAATTTTATATTATTCAGTATCAATGATGAACCCTTATTTATTTTGAAGAAATAATTTTTACCTTCACCATTTAATGTAACGTCTCCTTGAGTTTCTATTGTTAAATATTTGTTGATGTTAATGTTGGTGTTTAATGATCCGCTGTATGTTCCGTCTTTTAAAATAATTTTGGAGTTGTTGCCAGCCATATCAACTGCATGAGTTATTGATTGGAATGGAGAGTCAGTACTTCCTATTCCTTCTTTATCACTTCCGTTAGGGCTTACATATATTTCATTTATATTTAGTTCATCATTAGGTTCTATAAATGTAGCAGTATCATTATTAGCACTAACAACCATCATGGATGATAGCATTACTGTTAATAATAGTAATACTAATGTGATTTTCTTATTAAAAATTAATAACACCTCAACAAATTTTATAAAATAGTCAATTATAATATACATTTATTAAAATATCTTATAAAAAAGTTTTCATAAAAAAAAGTAAAGTAGAAAAGAAAAATGAATTATTCTTCATTTTCCCGTTCTTTTCGTTTATAACCGATAATTAATAACAACAATACAATTATTGCTAAGGCAATAAATGTCATCATTGATTTATCATCATCAACTATTTCATCCAATTTTTCTTTTATTTCATAGGATTTACTTACACTTTGTGCACCGGATTCTGAACTGTCTTCTGTGCTGGAAGCTTCGCCCTGGCCTCCGCCATCAGAACTTGATGATGCAGCGGCATTTGCTATCATTCCAACTGTAGACAAGCTTGAGTCATGATTTGAACTGTTCACTTTGCTTTGACTGTTGGAATCTGTTGTTCCATCAACCTTTGAGTTTGCATTTGATGAACTTGAATTGTAGTTTCCAGTTACTTTCTGACCAGTATAAGTATTTCCAGGAATATGTCCGTATGCATTTGTGTTTCCACCTTCTCCTGGATTATACGGTGTTCCAGGATGACCGGTACCGCTACCTGTTCCGCCAGTACCGCTTCCAGGGCCATAGCTGTTTCCACTGCCGTCATTATTTCCGTTTCCACCAATATTTCTACCAGTTGAAGTACTTGATTCTGTTGAACTTGGTTTGTAGTCAACTGAAGGTTTACCTCCGTTTCCTCCATGTCCTTTAGAATCATCATCAGGATTAACGTCAATTGTAGGGTTTGAAGGCTTATCATCAATCACTTGAGGATTCCAATTAATCATTTCTCTTGTAATTGGATAGAAGCTGTCCCGACTCATTGCTTTCCATACAGAATCATCTGGACCGTTCTTTCCCCAGTAGTTATATCTCATATCAATGTCCTGCTCGCCTCCAATAACTGTGGAATGGAATGTATTCCCTCCAGGCGCTACATTATCAACAATATTTGTATTACGTACAGTAATATTTGCATATCCTATGTTAAATGCACCACCACCATTTAAAGCTCTATTATGTGATATTGTAGAGTTATAAATGTTAATGTGGTTTTGAACATGGCCGTAGTATTCATATGAATTGTATTCGATAGCACCGCCGTATCTGGCTGAATTATTTGAGATTATGCATCTTTCTATGATGAAATTTTTAGAGATTTCCAATACTCCACCGCTTGTTCCTGCAGTATTTAGCATAAATATTGAATCTAAAAGTTTCCCATCATTAGCTTTTGCATAGATTACTCCACCATTATTGGTTGCCTGATTGTAATAGAACTCTGAATTTGTAGTTTCTAAGTTGTTATAAGCTCCATATATTACTCCACCATTAAATCCACTGTAATAGCGATAATTGTTTAAATCAATAGATCCTGAAGATTTTCTTGTATCATTTGCTCTATTGTTTATAAATTCACAGTTATTGATTTTTAAATTAACATTTGTGTTGCTTGAACGTGAAGTCAAACTGTCAAGCGGAGAGGATATTACTCCTCCTATTTTTGCGCTATTATCTTTAAATGTTGAATTTTCCATTAGGATGCTTGTATTTTTACTGTATATTACTCCTCCTTCACCAACAGGATTTTCACAAAGTGAAGAGTAAGTGTAAGTGTATCCTTTATCGATTGACCATGTGCTTCCAGCAATTCTTACGGTACAATAATCAAGGGAGGTCAATGCGGTATTGTTCATGAATAATGAGTTTTTAATGTTTATTTCATTATTTGAGTTAGTAAATATAACTCCTCCATGAACTGCTTGATTTCTGTAAAATACTGATGAATCAATATTTAATTTACCGTAATCAGCGATAACTCCTCCGATATGGCCTAAATTATTGTAAAATAAAGATGAATTAATGTATAATTCCCCATTATTTAATATGGCTCCTCCTTTACCTGTTCCACTACAATTAAGTGTGTGGGCAGATTTCATTTCTCCATCTTCATCTATTTCAATGTCATGGTCAAATACAGGATGGGAATTGTCGTAGTAAGATGAGGAATTGCAAATAATTGAATTGGAAATGGATAACTTACCGTTATTTATAAATGCTGATCCTCCATCTGTATTATGGGCATTTTGAATAATTATTCCGTTAATTGAAAGAATTCCATTTTGAGTGATATTGAATAATTGGCCAGATTGGGCATCAATTATAACGTTTTCACCATTGCTGTGTATTGTAACGTTCTTGTTAATGATTAAATTTCTTTCATTGTACTGTCCTGAACCCACATAAATAATAGCATGAGTTAAACTGTTTTCTAAAGCTTTTGAGATTGAAGCGTATGGATTATAAATGCTTCCGTCTCCACTCTCATCACTGCCGTTAGCTGAAACATAAAGGTCAATAGGTGTATTGTCTTTAATAGTTCCATATTTACTGTAAACAGCTTCATTTGCCCTTTTGGCTCCATTGGAACTTATCAGGAAGTTATTGGTAATGATGTTGTGAAGATTATTGTTAGCTATTACCATAACGGCATAGTCATCACCATTTTTGGAAAATGATTCAATATGGTTGTTGATTACATCATTTCTCATTGATGAACCTCTGAAATAAACTCCTGACTGTTCAGTTATGTTTGATGTTCCTCTAATCTCAATTATATTCTCACCAAGGTATCCGTAATTGGAATTGCTTGCATAATATCCATATACTGATGATGCATTACCTCTTAATGTGTTTTTAGTAATGTTGTCATAGAATGATTTTGATGATTCGATGAAAATCAAATCATTTGCATCTGAAAGAATGATGTTTCCTTCAATGACTGTATCTCTTGATGAATCTAATATTATTGCTTTAACACTATCTCCTTTGAGGTTAAACTCATTATCTTGAATATTATTGGATTTTGTTTTTGTCAATTGAATTGCGGAAATCTTTTCACCTTTCATATTGACTGTATTGTTTGCAAAGGTATTGTTTTCACCATTGTTAATAATCAGGACGTTTTGTTTTGCTGAATCAAAACTATTATTTACTATACTATTGTTGGATGAACTTTTAAGTTCAATTGTTGAATTTACAAAGTTGATATTGCAAATTGTTACATTTGAAGCTTTATTCAGTATCAATGATACAGTAGTTGGAATATTGTTGTTATATGAGCTGATAACAATTGGAGTGCTTATCTCCATTTTTTGGCCGTTTGTAATGTTGTATAATAACAGTACTGCATTTTCCTCAATATTTCCTTTAATAAACTCATTGTTCTTGAAAAATGTGTTAAAGTTATTATTGCTAATAATGTATGAATTTGAAGATATATTTACCTTGGATTCATTATTTGCCTTGATTTTAGAAATCGGATTTGTAATATTGGTTGTAATCAAGTTGTTATTTATTGTAATATTATTTACAAAACTGATTGTGGAAATTGCAGCATTTCCAATACCTAACACGTCTTCAATTGACT
This sequence comes from Methanobrevibacter sp., assembly GCF_045541095.1. Lineage (GTDB taxonomy): Archaea > Methanobacteriota > Methanobacteria > Methanobacteriales > Methanobacteriaceae > Methanocatella. Next base: position 2,416 of record NZ_JAZQIJ010000148.1, on the reverse strand, counting down.
TTATATTTTTCAAATCTCCACCAAATGCTGAAATTCTATTATTTTCAATTGTCACATTGGATGAACTGTAAACTCCAACGCCATATATTCCATTACTTTCACCATATAATGTGTTGTTTGCTACTGTAGTGTTTTCTGTCATGTGTAACTCAATCAGATAAGCCATTTCATCTGTGTAGATTACAATTTCATTGTTTTTAATGCTGTTGTTAGTTAGCTTACCTATTAAATTTGCAAGAGCAATACCATATGCATAACCATTAGCTTTAATGTTAATCTTATTATTGTTAAATTCACTAAAAGCTATTGCATCAGTATAAATTGCTTCTGCCATTCCTGTTGAAATGATAATTATAGTATTGTCATTTATAGCAAATCCTTTTGAGAATTCTCTGTTTAATCTTCCATTAGAATTTAAAGCAGGTGCTGTTATAGCATAAACATAATCGGTTTTGGCATTTATGTAAATATTGTTTTTTGAAATAATTTCATTATTACAAACGCCCTGAACTAAAACAGCAGCATTTGACTTGCTTCCTTTCTTATAGATGTCTGTAATATTATTATTGCTGACAGTAACATCATCAACATTATTTATAATGACAGCTTCTTTATCGTAGTTGATGAAATTAAAATCTCTTAGAACAGATCCTTCTGCATCACCTTCAAATGTCACTGTAACATTGAACAGAAGATTATCCATTTTATTACTGATTACAGTGATTTTTTCATCAAAAATCAGATTTTTATTTGTTAAAAATGTTAAAAAGATAACTTTTGGACTATCTTCTTCAAATTCATAAACGAAATATCCTTCTTCATCGAAGAACTGGTGGAAGTTATTGTCATTGATAATAATTGATGTAGCGTTTAAAATAACTCCATTTACAATATTGTCCAGTTCGGTATTGGACTTCTTATCGGTAATCTGTATATTTATACCTACGGTCATATTTGTTTCAATGATATTGTTTTTAATAATTGAATTATACACCAGACCCTCAATTGAAATACCATAGCTTTCACTGGTTATCTTATTGTCAGTAATTGTGTTGTTGTAATATCTTACATTAGTGTTTAATGCAGATGGTATTGTCACACCTATACTGTTAGTAGTTATAATGTTTTTAGTAACTGTATTATAGCTGCCCAATATTGAAACACCTGCGTCATGATTATTTTTAATATTATTATGATGGACAGTAGTATTTTCACCGGACAGTGAAATGCCTACACCATAATTTTTAATATTGATGTTATTGTTATATGCTTCAATATTGTTTGTTAATGACATACCGACAGAAACATCACTGAATGTCACATTATTGTCATATATTATACCTTTTGAATTTTCAATACAATTGGCTCTAATTCCTGTCTGCTGACTTGTTCCGCTTACGGTATTGTTTCTGACAGTAAAATCTTTCCCGCTTACAGAAATACCCACGCCACTGTCAGTAACTGTATTTCCATAAACTGAAACATTATCTCCATTCAGGTTTATTCCGATTGATCCTTTAATAATCGTATTATTTGCAACAACTGTGCCGTCGTGGCTTGCATATTCAAATTGCAAAATTATTGACATTGGTAATGTACAAAAACCTTTCAAATAATTGTAGGAAATTATGTTGCCTTTACATAATGGACTTCCAGAATAATCCGCATGACTAAATGGATTGAAGTAAATCAGATTTGTAACTGACATGTCTGAATAGGACAATACTTCTAAGCTATTATGTGAAATCAGGTTATAATGTGAATCTCCCATAATAATATTTGTACTTATGTAAGTTTTCATATCATTGTAAATAATACGATTATTACTAGACCATCCCATAGGCATAGCATAAACTCCTCCAGAATTTGCTATTCTTATTGTATTGTAAGAAATAAGGTTATTGTTGGAATGAGATAACCATATGCCGTGTAGTTGACCTACAGTAACACCTCGAATATTTAATGTATTTTTCGTATTATTAATAGTTAAATTTGTAATTGTGGATCCGTCACTTCCTTTAATCAAATGTATAAAACCGTTTTTTATTTGATCATAGGGAGTAATGGGCATTAAAGTCAGTTGGCGATCAATAACAAATGCTCTTTCGGAAATATTTCCAATTTTCAATGTATCTCCACTTGAAATACTGGCGGAAGATAATATTTTTCCTGTTCTGGCATTGAAATAATTTTCATAATTATCTTGTGTAATTTCAATTATTTTGCCTTCTTCTACAGCACTTAAATTATCTTTAATCTGAATATCATTTTGTGCTTGAAGTATGGGCTCGCTTGTTAAAGATACATTTTCATTTTCCGATATCGTTTGATTATTTGCAGCAACAAAGTTTAATGATAACATTATCAAACAAATAAACATTAATGAAATCAATATTTTTCTCCTTATTTTTTCACC
>NZ_JAZQIJ010000147.1:0-5638 GCF_045541095.1 Methanobrevibacter sp. | reverse complement strand
AAAATACAAATCCTATAGTTCATTATCTTGAAAAGGGTGTTTATAAAGGATATGATCCTTCTCCTTTTTTTGATACTAACTTTTATTTAGATCAATATGTCGATGTTAAAGATGCTAAAATTAATCCATATGTTCATTATATTAAATATGGAAAAAAAGAACAAAGAATGCCGTCAAAAGAAAAGATAAAGTAGTTTAAAAAATTTTTTTTTAAAATCTTTTTTTATCATTTGATGTAGTGTTTATATAGGGTAAAAAATATATTTTTTTTAAGTGATTAATATGAAAGGAATAATTTTAGCAGGAGGTTCTGGAACTCGCCTTTACCCAATTACAAAAGCAGTATCAAAGCAGTTATTGCCATTATATGACAAACCAATGATTTATTATCCTATTTCAGTTTTGATGCTTGCAGGAATCAAAGAAATTTTAATTATCTCAACACCTAGGGACTTGCCACAATACAAAGATCTTCTGGGAGATGGAAGTGATTTAGGAATAACTTTCAGTTATGAAGTTCAATATAAACCTGGGGGACTTGCTGAAGCATTTCTCATTGGTGAAAAATTTATAGGAACAGATAATGTTGCTTTAATTTTAGGAGATAATGTTTTTCATGGTCATAGGTTCTCAGAAATACTAAAAAGAGCTACTCAACTTAAAGAAGGTGCGATAATTTTTGGGTATTATACGAATAATCCGGAAGCATTTGGTGTTGTCGAATTTGATGAAAATGGAAATGTTTTATCTGTTGAAGAAAAGCCTGAAAAGCCAAAATCCAATTATATTATTCCAGGATTGTACTTTTATGATAATAATGTAATTGATATTGCTAAAAATGTTAAACCTTCTCCAAGAGGTGAAAAAGAAATCACTTCTGTTAATGATAAATATTTAAAAATGGGTAAACTCAAAGTTGAACTTTTAGGTAGGGGTATGGCGTGGCTTGATACTGGAACTCATGATGGTCTTTTAGAAGCAGGCAATTTCATCGAAACTGTTCAGAAAAGACAATCATTATATGTTGCTTGTATTGAAGAGATTGCATATAATTTAGGTTATATTTCAAAAGAAAAATTGTTAGAGCTTGCCCAACCTCTTAAGAAAACAGATTATGGTAAATATTTGTTAAGATTAGCAGAAAAATAAAAGGGTAAAAAAGAATCGAAAGATAAGAAAAATAACCTTTTATTTTTTTTAGTGATTGTTATGATTTTTATATTTATGAATAAAAATCTTAAATTTTTATGGGCAATCTATTTTTAATTAATATTAATTTAGTTAAAACAAGTATTTATAATCAAATGCCATAAGTTGAAAGCAACTTACGGCATTTTGTAGGTTGTTGTAATTTCAAGTTAATGGAATTACAATATTAAATATTTTTAAGGTCATATAAAAAAATTTTTATTTAAATAATTCAATATATTAAAATAGTTCAGACATATTTCATATTTTATGGGGAATCTTATGATTTCAGTTATTATTCCAGTTTTTAATGTAGAAGAATATTTGCATGTTTGTTTAAATAGCCTGTTAAATCAATCTTATGAAGATTTTGAAATTATATGCATTGATGATGCTTCAACAGATTCTTCTCTTGAAATTTTAGAATATTTTTCCAATAAAGACTCGAGGATTAAAATTCTTAAAAACGGTTCCAATAATGGGCCGGGGTTTTCTAGAAATCGTGGTTTGGAGGAAGCAAAGGGTAAATATATTTCTTTTTTAGACGGGGATGATTGGTTTAGTCCAAATGCTTTTGAAGTTTTAATCGAAAAAGCTGAAAGAGATAATCTAGATTTGTTGATGTTTAAGAATATTGTATATTATGATGAACCTCATGATTTTGGTATGGAATCATATTATGATATGGAATTCATGGATGAATATCAGGATAAGGTGTTCAATCATTTTGATTTGAATAAAACTAACTTATTTGTCATGTCTAATGCAGTTTGGAATAAATTTTATCTAAAATCCTTTTTAGATGAAAACAATATTAGTTTTCCTAATGGAAATTTGATTCATGAAGATAATCCGTTTTTTTACAAGGCAGTTACTTATGCAAAAAGAATTTCTATAATTGGAGATTATCTTCACAATAGACGGCGCAGACATGGATCCATCATGACTTTAAATAATGAAAGGTTATTTGATAATATTGAGGTTTGTTATTTGATTTTAGATGTATTTTTAGAAAATTTTCAGTTATATCAATATTATAAAAAAGAACTTCTAAATTATATTTTTGACACATTAAATTACAAATACAATCAAATTGAAGACCAATTCAAAGAGGAATTTTACAAACAAGTTCAAGAGGTTTACAAAAACTTCATAACCGATTATGCTTTATGTGAGGACATTTCTAATCATGTCGATAAAACAATTTTAGACAAATTTAAATTTGGTGAAATAGTTGAAAATATCAATCATAAACCGAAAATTTCAGTTATTATTCCAGTTTATAATACTGAAAAATATCTGAAAGAATGTTTGGATAGTGTTTGCAATCAAACATTTGATGATATTGAAATCATTTGTGTTAATGACGGTTCAATGGATAATTCTTTAAATATTTTAAAAAGTTACTGGAGGCATGATTCAAGATTCACAATTGTTTCACAAGAAAATAAGGGTCTTTCTTCTGCCAGAAATACTGGTTTAAATCAAGCAAGGGGAGAATATGTCTATTTTATAGATTCTGATGATTATATTGAGAACACTGCTTTAGCTGAACTATATGAGTTGTCTGAAAGTAAAGAGTTGGATATGAATATATTTAAAATAATATCTTTTAGGGATGATTCTAAAGAAAAATTCACCTTACCTTATTTTGAAATGGAGTTTTTAAAAGATATTGTTGGCGAGGATGTATTCAGTTTTAAGGATTTGGGAATCAGAATGTATGATCTTGCGGTTACAGTTTATGGAGTTTTATTTAAAAGAGATTTAATCTCGGATTTGAGATTTCCCGAAGGTTTGATATTTGGAGACAATGTTTTTTTCACAGAAGCAGTATTTAAAGCCAAAAGAATATATTTTTATGACAAGCATCTTTATAATCGTCGCATTAGAAATGGGTCTATAACCAATTCGGGTTCCAATTTTTCAGATACTATTGAAATTACAAACATGATTATTGATTTGGCTAAAAAATATAATAATTTTGATTCATATCTCTATTCTAAAAAGTTATATCGTGTCCGAAATAGATTTTTACAGGTTTCAGATGAAAATAAGGAAGAATTTTTCAGAAAAATTCAAAAAGATTTCTTTGAACATCAGGAGGAATATGAATCTTCCGAAGATTTTAATAATTTACCTGATGGGCAAAAATCTATATTTTATGCAGGTCTAAACGCTAAAAATTATAAGGAATTTGAAGACATGATTAATGGGTAAATTAAGTGTCGGTTATAGTTAAAAACCAAATTATCATAATTTTTTCAATCCATTTATCATAAATGACTTATTATAGTCAGATTCTTCTTCAATCAGGATTTATTTGAATTGTAATTTATATAAAGATATGAGAAAAGTTAGTTGAGTTACTTAAATGGGAAACATTCAATTAATTCTTTTTGTTTTTCATAAACCTGTTCAATTGTTTTAAAATTACATCTGAAATCTTTTTTAACATCTGGCAGATTTCCATTTCTCAAATCAAAAACATCCCTGTCTGTGCCAAATGATGAGAAGTAATCATGAAACTTAAATCCGTTTCCAATGACTCTGTCTGAAATTTCACACCAGCAATTTGGGATGCCGTATGAGTCGGCAACTATCAAACCGTGAAGACTGGTTGAGATTATGTATTCACACGAGGATATTTCACTTAAAACTTGTCTTGGTTTGTTTTGAACATCAATTATTTTTGAATTCGGATAATATTCTAACATTTTTTCAAAGATTTCTTCCTCTTTATCCCATCTGTGAGGCACAATCCCTACATTGTATTTTTTTTCACATGGCTCAACAAGCATAGGTGCTAAAATTCCAGGATCTGCCAAAACACAGGAAACATTTTTTCCAAGAATATCAGATATCCTTTTTCGGGTTTTTTCACCTCTCACTGCATGGATAATGAATGGTCTCAAAGCTGTCTGTTTGACATTATCATAGTCAAACATCAGTCCGGTTCCCCAAATGTGAATCGGTTTATCTGTTTTGCAGTCTTTTTGCAGCTCCTTATCGTATTCACCTATATTTGAATTTGTGACGAGTTTATCGAAGATGCTTCCAAGAGCACATAAATCTGCATTCTGAAATGAGCTAAATTCAAAGTCTTGCTTGAAAATTGAAGATAAAATGTCTTCATTTAATAAATCTCCAAAATTTGGCCATACATTAAAATAATATAATTTAATGCTATTTTCTTTCATCATTCTTTTTTTATATTTCAAATACTCTTCAGGAGATACATTTTTCCAAACCCAATTCAGGACATTGTCCACCCCTTCTTTATCTCCAACATGGTTTAAATAATGGTTCACAGTTATGGCAATTTGTTGGGCATACCATCCATCAAGGTTTGAGAGTAATTTATGTTTTTTTAAATAATCGTGAATCTTTCGTTTCTCTTCTAGATTTTTTATTATGAAGTCTGATTTAGTGCTGAACGTATCATTTTTTCCATGAACTCTATAAACTCCAATAATTTTTTTGTTAATGAATGTTTTTCCACCAACCATCAATGCTCTTAAATAGAGTGATGTGTCATTCATCATTGTCATCTCTTTAAATTCGGCTTCAATTAAGGTTTTCCTTCTGAATGCTGCCGGAAACATTGATTTAGGCTTATGGTATTTTATCATGAAATTTTTCAAGTATTCGATTGAATCTATTTTTTCCTCATCAAGATTCAAATTGGAATATACATATTTGTCTTCCTTTTCATAGTATGTATAGGACTCTGAGCAGATTACATTAACACTTTCATCTTTGAAAATGTTTACTAAATCAAAAAAGTAACTATTGTCGATATAATAGTCGTCATCATCACAAAAAATTATATAATCTCCATTTGAGAGGTTATATCCCTTTTGTCGGTTCAATCCCATCCCTAAGTTCTCATAATTCCGGTAATATTTCAGGCGTTTGTCATGATAGTTGCCATAAAATTCATAGGTTTCATCACTTGAGACATCATCAATCAGGATTATCTCAAAATTCTGATATGTTTGGCTTAAAATGCTGCTTATCAATTCGGATAATTGATCAAATCTATTGTGTGTTGGGATTATGATGCTTATTTTTGGGGCGTCTTTTTGGATATTGGGGATGGTTCTGGTGTTATATAATAAATTGTAATATGCAGACTGGCTTAAAATATTTGCTTCTTTTTTTTGCTCAAATTCCTTGAGATTATTGTTCATATAGTCCACCACTAGCTAAGTTAATATTAATTATATGTATATTTTAATTTAAATTTTTCTTTAAAATCATTCTGCTGTTTTTTTCTGTGAAATTTAGGATATTTCTCACATCTGTTTTAAAATGGTTACAATGCATCTAATGTAGTTGGGATAAAATGATTGTTTATATTAGAACTATATTTAAATTAATTTGTGAATAAATTATTTTTGTGGATGGGTTAAAAAGTAGTTAAATTATAGCTTGTTTTGGAGTAAAT
>NZ_JAZQIJ010000146.1:0-14048 GCF_045541095.1 Methanobrevibacter sp. | reverse complement strand
TGAGCAGGGAATGAATGATTCCAAAGTTGAAATTGCTCGTAAAATGTTATCTGATGAAAAATATTCTTTAGATGAGATTTCCAATATCACTGAATTGCCTTTAAGCAGATTAGAAGAATTGAAAAGCAAATTATAATTCGGGTAATTTTCACATGACCAATTAATTTATATGTCATGAATTCAATATTTATAAAGTGACTGATTAACAAGTCGTGAAAAATCCGATTCGAAGTTGCACTGCCGTAGCTTCGAATTTTTTTATAGAAAAGTGATTGTTGCAAATCACAACAATTGAGGTAATTTTTATGTCTGATTTTGATGAGAAAAACATTTTTAAGATGGGCCAGCCTAACGATGCCTATGCGGAGTTCTTCACTGGCCAGTCATACCTGAATCCGCTGGTAGATTTGAATGATAACATATTATTTTTGGCTAATGTTACCTTTGAGTCTGGATGTCGAAACAACTGGCACATCCACCATGCAAAATCCGGTGGGGGTCAGATTCTAATCTGCATTGCCGGAAAAGGATGGTATCAGGAAGAGGGTTGCGATGCAGTAGGCCTTGAGCCGGGTATGGTTGTTGAAATAAGGCCTGGCGTAAAGCATTGGCACGGTGCCCGGAAGGATTCATGGTTCATCCACATTGCAGTTGAAGTTGAAGGTGAGGAAACATCAAACGAATGGCTCGAGCCGGTCGATGATGATCATTACAATGCGCTGTGATTTTTCTAGGAAAAAAGTGTGTTTTATTTTACATATATGGTTGATTAAAACTGCACTTCACTAAAAAATTTTATTTTATTTATTTGTAAAATTATTTATTCTAATTATACTTTCATTTTTTATTTTTCTTTTCATTGGAAGTATATATCAGATATTTAATGAAAGTATTTTTTTATGGGTTTTGCTTGTCTAATTTAAAAAAATAGATAAAAGGACAAAAAGTCCCTTTTAATTTCTTCAAAATGAAAAAAAGAGGGAATTTGATGTTATTCCAGAATTTCATTAATCAGTTTTGTTGCGGTTTCGCCCTCATCCCACTCGACAATCAGAACGATTGCGGTCTGTGATGAGTTGATTTCAAGGATTTGAATGTTGTTCTTTCTCAGCTGCTCGGTTATTGACGCAATGATTCCCGGCTTTTCGATAACGTCCAGACTTACGATGGTAATCATGGCGGTATCCTTTCCAAGTGAAATTGAATTGAATGTGTCGCTTTGAAGGACAAATCTGTGAAGTACCTCATATGCCCTTTTGGCCTCTTTTTTGTCGATGAATATTGTAACTGAATTGTCTCCCACTGTAAGCTTGTAGATGTTGAGGTTATTCTCTGCCAGATACTCGGTAAGGATTCCGAGAAGTCCCGGTGTTTCCACAAGTGAGTCTCCGACAATTGCAATGATTGAAAGGGGATCCTTGTACAGTGACACTGTCTTTAAGGTTTCATCCCTGAACGGGCCGATGATTGCTGTTCCCTCAGCTTCAAGATCGCCGTATTCGATGTTGATGACCTTGGCCTTCAGGTCCTTGTTTTTGAATTTCAAAGCGTGGGGATTGACAATCTGGCTTGCCTGGGTTGAGATTGTCTTGAGCTCCTCTACTGAAATTTCCTTTAACAGCTGAACCTTTTCGATTTTGGTCGGATCTGATGACATAACGCCGTCAACGTCACTTACGATGATTACCTCTGATGCGTTAAGGGTGTTTCCAATTAGAAATGCGGTGATGTCACTTCCTCCACGTCCGAGAGTGGTGACCTCTCCTGAAGGGCCTTTGCCCAGAAATCCGCAGATTACGGGAATTATTCCCTGATTCAGAAGGATTTTGAGGGTGTTTATTTTAGGCTGTGTGGATTCAAGGTTGATTTTTGCATGTGTGAAGTTTGTATTGGTTATAATCGGCCATAAATCGCTGTAGGGGTCGATAACTTCTGATTTAAGTCCAAGCGCTTCGATTGTGGATTTGATAAGCCTTGCGCTTGTTCTCTCTCCCATGGCCATGATTTCTGCCTTTTGGGCGTCTGTAAGGAAAGTGCCTGCAGCTTCATTTGAAAGGTCTAAAAGCTCATCGGTTGTGTTTCTGATTGCTGAGGCTACCACGACTATTTGTCTTCCTTTATTGTACTCTTTTACTATTGACTCGGCTGCTTTTCTAATTCTTGAACCGTCTGAAAGGGCGTTTCCGTCAAACTTTACTACTATCAAATCCATAAATTCACCTTAAATTAAATATTTGTTTTGGATTTAATTAATGTTTTTGTATTGCGGTGTGGGCTTAAAAGCAGTAAAGTTGAATTTCCATATTTCACTCTATTTTCTTAAATAAATGTTATTGGCTCTTTTCCATCACTTAAAGTACGTAAGTAAGCACCTACATTCGAAAATATTTATATAAATCAATATTCATAATTAAATTAACGTTTAAGGAAATCAGATTCCGAATTTAAAAATTCATTCGAACCTGCTTTTCCTGTATTAAACAAAGAGGAGATGACATATGAAAAAATCACATGTTTCAATAATCAGCTTACTTGCAATAGCATTGCTGGCTTGCGTTTGCACATCCTGCATCTATGCAAGTGAAAATGCGGACATATTGACCTATGGGGATGTGGATTTCACAGTAAATCCTACAGTCATAGGTTCTGACGACGGTTCCGGAACAGTTCCGGTGGAATTTGATTATGCATTTGACACTCACGGCAAAGACATATCCGCAACCAGGGCGGTCATTCATGAGGTTATAAGCAGACCTGGCGGTGAAAGCTACAAATGGGTTGGTGAAGTGGATATCGATTCCGGCATGAACAGCGGAAGTTTTGTCAAGGAACTTGAAACCAACAAGGCATATTCCATGAAACTGATGTATAAATGGGATGGTATCGATTGGGATACCTATGGCAGTGTATTCTACATTTAATAGTAAATTATTACACAAAACATTTTTTTTTTAGTTTTGCAGAAAATCCTCATTCATCGGATTTTAGGATGGTTGAGAAAAAATAAGAAAAATAGAGTGTTTAACTCTATTTTTTAACTTTAACTGTTTTTTTGACGGTGTCTTTCAGGTATGTTGCCTGATAGGTTATCTTTTTGCCCACTTTGAGCTTTTTAAGGACGCTTGATTTTATTGTGGCTTTTGCTATTCCTTTGGAGTTGGTTTTTGCCTTGTAGGTTTTGCCGTTGAACTTGAATGTCACTGTTTTCTTTTTGAGATATTTTCCGTTGACTTTCTTGAGTGTTGCCTGTAGGGTTAACTTTTTGGCGGACTTTTTGACGGTAACTGCCTTAAGGGTCACGATTGATTTTACAGTAAGCTTTTTAGTGACTGTCGCCTTGTTGTATACGGTTTTAATTTTGTATACTTTAGGGGCGGAGTTTATTTTGTAGGTCAGTTTTGCGGCTCCGTTTTTTATGCTGACGGTCTTTTTAAGAATCTGTTTTTTGCCGTCAAGAACGAAAAATGTAACTGAACCTGAGGTAACTGCGTTTCCGTTTACGTCCTTGATTTGAGCAGTGTATGTTGCGGAAGCTGAATAAAGCACGCTTGCATCTTTTGCGGGGATAGGGTTTATCACCTCGATTTCAAAGTCCTCGCTGTAGTAGTCCGCATCCCAATATTCTCCATCTTCATTATAATATTCGTGTGAGAATCCGACGGTGAGGGTGTGTTTTCCGGCAGTTAATCCTGCAAGTGAAATGCTAGCCTTTCCGTCAACAAGATCCTTGGAGACAAGTTCTATGTTGTGTCCGTAAATTTCAAGATGGCCTTCTGCGCCAGGTACGTCGATTGACACTGACTCGTCATCACCGGCAATCATTTTTTGAGGGACCTTGAATTCAGGATTGACAAAAACGGATTTTGATTCCTCATATACCTCATAGTCGTCGCCTGTGTATTCGGTTTCAACGAAATATCTTCCCCATGGAAGCTGGTTCAAATCAACTACAACCTTTCCGTTTGCCTTCAGGTTTGCATATTCATTATCATTGACTGTAACTGTGAGGTTTCCTTTTGCGTCATCCGGAAGTATCAGTGAAACGGCATTGTCTTCAATGACGATTGATGCGTATACTTTGAATTTGTCGGTGTTGGTATTTGCAGGGTATTTTCCGTCTCCTTTGTAGGTTATTGTTGCATTGTGGTAGCCCATCGGAAGGTCTTTTGGTGTAATTACATAGACCTCATCGTCACCCTCTTTTTTCACTTCATAGTCCACGCCTTCGATTTTAACTGACATTTTGGATATGTCCAGTTCAGTCGGTGCGGCGATGTAGAGTTTGCTTCCTCCATATCTTACCTCTGCTTGAGGCATCAGCACATATGTCACATAAATGTCGACGCTTTTTGTAAGTGTTCCGTATTTCGCGCTTTTGAATATGACTTCAAACTTGTTTACGGCGTTGAATTTCAAATCAAGGTCTTCAAGCCAGAAGGATTCATGTCCGTACTCGTCATCCGGAATTACATCTTTTGAAGCTGCTTTCTTTGAGTTGACCTTAAGGGTCAGTGTGCCTGTTGTATCGTTTGGTGTGTACACGTCAATATATTCGTTTTCTGCAACACCAAGACGGTAGACATAGGTTTCAGGCGCTATGACAACAATGTCTGCAATGTTCAATGTTCCGCTTTCGGATGTTGGCAGGAAGTATCCGTCACCATTGAAGGCGAGGGTGTAATCGTGCGGACCGGAGCTCATTTTCGAAGCGTCAAAGTAGACGTTGCCGCCTATGCATTGGCATTCGACCTTTTTGCCGTCTATTGTAAGTTCAAACGCTCCGTCTTCATATGATATGTATTCTGGGCTGTTTTCAATTGCAAGGTATGCATATGTTTTCAGTATGTCATTGTCGCTTATTTTCATTTTCCAGTCGGGACTGTCTTCGAGAATCTCAATTTGCACGTCGTTAAGCGGGCAGTATGAATCTCCTGTGCAGTACAGTGAAATGCTGTAGTAGCTTGCAGGAAGGTTTAGTTCAATGACGGCAGTTCCGTTTTTGATTTCGGCTGATGCGATTTCCGCATCGTCAATTGATGCGATGATTGTGCCTTTAATGTCATCTGACATTTCAATGGTGATTTTCTGCTCGCCTTTCACCCACATGTAGTGCGGTGCAATCACATTTGGAACAACGTACATGTATTCGTTTTCGAGACTGCTGATGTTATAGTTTCCCTCGAACTTGGCAGAAAATGTATGGTATCCGACATTCAGTTTAGGAATTGCAATTGCGGCTTTCCCGTTTTTGATCTCTTTTGTGTATGTTTTATCACCGATTATTGCTGTCAGTGTTCCTTCGGCGTCACTTGGAAGTGAAAGGGTTATGTTTCTTTCGGTGTTGTACTCCATTGAATACGGCACTTCGATGCGGCTTGTGAAGTTGTATTTTTTCTCTATTGTCTTTGCCTTGAATTCCCCGGTCTTGTCATAAGGTGTGAATATTGCCTTTATGGTGTTTTCACCGTAGATGAGGTGCTCCTTTTTGATTGTGAAATCTGTATCTCCCCATCCGAAATCCTCATTATATTTGAATTTGTATTCGTGGCCGTTAACAAGTATGACTGCAGTTCCCTGAGCGGCATATGGTATTGAAAAGACAAACCAGTTGTCACGGGCATAGTTTAAGTCCTCATATTCATCCATCGGAAATACGCTCATGTAATAGTCATTGACTGTAAATGGGAATTCGAAGCTTTTGTCCGGTCTGTTCCCATTAAAATACTTGACGTGCAGTGTGTGCTGGCCGAATTCGTTGGCGTCAAATCCGGTGTTCAGCGGCTCGTCATAACTTATGTAATCAGGTTCCTGATAGTCCTCATCTTCATCGACATAGTACTTTACATATCCTGTAACGTCCTCAGCAACTGTTACATACAGACGGTTGTATTTTCCGTACTGGATTTCATCTGCAGGTCCTATTTCAACTGTTATGTATTCCTCTTCGCCAAGGGGAGTTTCATCTGTCGTTTCAAACTCTTCCTGGCCTGCAGTCAGGTTGGCGTCTTCGGCTGCGCTGACTGCTCCCAATGTAAAAATGGCCAGCATTATGATGCTGACCAGCGCAATTTTTGAAATCTTCATTCTTAATCTCCATTCAAATTATACATAAATTGTATGATATAATATATTTTTTACATTCTATATAAAGTGTATGGAATCGGCCTTATTTTGAAAAAAGGTGAAGATTTTAAAGATTTTTTTAAAAAATAACAATATTTTATGATGATATTGGATGAATACTATACAAAACGGTAAAAAAAGAAAAAGTGGGAAAAATTAATTTCCCTATCTTTTGACTTTTGCGGTCTTTTGGACTGTGTCCTTCAGGTATGTTGCCTGATAGGTTATCTTTTTGCCCACTTTGAGTTTTTTAAGGACGCTTGATTTTATTGTGACTTTAGCTATTCCTTTGGAGTTGGTTTTTGCCTTGTAGGTTTTGCCGTTGAACTTGAAGGTTACGGCTTTAGATTTCAGGTATTTTCCGTTGACCTTTTTAAGTGTTGCCTGTAAAACAAGCTTTTTGGCGGACTTCTTGACGGTAACTGCCTTAAGGGCCACTATTGATTTGACAGTAAGTTTTTTACTGACGGAAGCCTTGTTGTAAACTGTCTTTATGGTGTAGACTTTAGGCGCTGAGGTTATCTTGAATGTAAGTGTTGCAACTCCTTTCTTGATGTTTACAGTCTTTTTAAGGATTTGTTTTTTACCGTCCATGATGTAGAAGGTTGCTTTTCCGGATGTTACAGGTTTGCCGGTGATGTCTTTAATCTGAGCCTTGTATGTTGAGCTTGCAGAATAGAGGACTGCCGCATCCTTTGCGGTAATCGGATTTACTACATCAATGTCAAAGTCCCATGAGTACTCTTCGTAGATTATCTCACCGTCATAATTGGTCTTTTCAAGCATGAGGTGTGCATAGTAGCTGCGTTTTCCTTCGGTCAGTTTAATGACTTCAACGTCCGCTTTGCCGTTTTCAAGGTCTGCTGCTTTTCCTTCACCTTCCTTGACTCTTTCACGCACAATTAGCTGACCTTTAAATCCTGGAAGGTCAATTGAAACTTTCGCATTATCTCCGAGCATGATTTTGCTTGGAGGAAGTGCAATTGCAGGTTTCGCCACATTGACTTTAAGGTAGTAGTTGTAGTAGTATGTGATTTCATCTCCGTCATCGTTGATGTATGTGCCTTCAAGATTCACTATCAGTTCCTGTTCGCCTTCTCTGAGCACTGCGTTTTTAAGTGAAACGCTTGCCTTTCCGTTGATGAGGGTTGCATTTCCAATGAACAGGTAATCTGAATCGCTGACCACTAAAATTCCGCTGTAATTTCCGTAGTCGATTGAAATTTCCACATCATCCCCCACTGCAAATTCCTTAGGATAAATCAAGGTAGGGTTTATTGTGAAGAACTGGTCATTGGAGTAGATTTTATAGCCGTCACTTCCGGTATATTTGTAATCAAATGCATATGATCCGACACTCAGGTTTTCAAGAGGGATGTATACGTCTCCCGCAGCCTTCACTGTAGCGTATTTGTATGGTTTCAGGGTCTCTTCTTCAAGATATGTAAGCCAGATTTCAACGTTTCCTTCAGCATCGTCAGGCATGTACAGTGTGATGTTGTCGCCGTTCATTGAGTTGGACTCAACGGAAATGACTGGAATGACCATCATCGCTCCTTCGAATGATTTTTTGGAAAACATCTCATCACCTGCAAATGTTACCATGACTGTGTGATTTCCAACGCTGAACTGCTTGGCGATGTCCAATGAGAGGAATCTTGCACCGTTGTATGCTCCGTCACCTCTGATTTCATATTCCATGTCCTGAACCTCACCGTCAATGGATACGCTAACGAGTGTCTCGTCCATTCCTATCGGAAGGTCAACCGTGAATTTGTCCTTGCCGTATCTGACTTCCTGGCTCGGATACATGATGTAGTCGGTTATGAGCTTGTAGGTCCTTATGATTTCGTCATTGAGCATGACCGTAATGTCGCTTTCACCGCATGGAACGGAATATTTTCCAAGCCAGAAGCTTACGTATGTGCCGCCAGGCGATTCGTCCGCTTCGATTTCTTTTGTTTGTGATTCTCCTGCAACAGTGACTGTAACCTCTCCTGTCATGTTTGAAGGCAGAAGCAAATCAACGCTGTTGGGTTCCGGGCCATAAGAGTTGATTGTGTATTTTTCAGGTGCGTTGACGGCAATTTCACATATCCAGAATGTTCCGTTTACTGATGCTGGATTGTAGTGTTTGCTTCCAAGATAGTTCAGGGTGTATGTGTGTTCTCCCAAATCGAGTTTGGATGTGTCAAATACTATGTAATCCATGTCGAAACTGATTATTTCGGTTTCGTTTCCGTCAACCAGCAACTCGAGAGGGACTGCGTATTCCTCATCCTCGTCTTCGTGGTATATGGTACCGTCATGGTACATGTATCCCTCCCTGTAGTTTGCGTATTCCTTATTAACTTCAATGTTTAAATCTATGTCCTGCTTTTCACCTTCGTTTGTGATTTCAATATCATTTGATTGAAGGTCATTGTGTGTATCTGCGCTCAGCGTTTCGTTTAATTCATTGGCGCTGACCGCCCCCAGTGTCAGCATTACTGTAAGGATTATGCCGACAATCAATAATTTTTTCATCTTCATTTTAAATTCTCCAGTTTTTTTTCTAAATTGTACCTAAACTGTATGTTATAATTTATTTTTTACATGTTATATAAAATATACTAGAATTGGTTGTTTTTAAAAAATTGAGAATATATTGCAGATATTTTGTAAAAATGAATATGAAAATTCATATTTTTGTTAAAAAACTGTACAAGCTTGTAAAAGTTCTCTTTTACTTTAATAAAAAAAGTTTTGAAATAAGGATTATTAATCCTTATCCTGTTTTTCCATTTCGATTTCTTTTAAAATTTCATCCAAAAGTTCATTGTCGTATTCAGGTTCCGGTTCTTTAGGCTGTTTGTCTAGAAATGCATTGATTTCATTTAATTGAGAATTGTCCAATTCTGCAGCAACCTCTTCGTACTGATTCTGATTTATGTCAAAGTCCTGATATTCATATGGTGAAACTTCAGGTTCACGTTTTGTTGACTCTCTAGCTTTTTGAGCATTCAGTGTGATTGGAAGTGCTTTCCTGTCTGATGCAAACATCACGCTTATGAAAATTATAACCAGCAGATAAAAGACCAGCAGATTGCCGTAAAGGAATCTGTTTTCCTGGACAGGGCTTGTCATGATGACTGCTATTATGTTTAAGAGATTTGGCACGTAAATCAAAAACAGATCTTTTGACCTTGTCATCACAAACATTGAAACCAGAAGGATAATTGCAAGATACATGTACAGTGCCGGACTGTTGAAGAGAGTATCAAGTATGTGGTTGTCCTTGAATGCTGTTACGTATGAGCTTACCATATTGTAGTTTCCATGGCCCACATTAGGTGAAGTTACATCCTCATAGCTTTCCTTTGGAGTCTGGTTGATGCTTGTGAAGAATTTGTCCTTAGCGTTTTCAAGATGGGCACCGTCACCGCTGATGTAGTACACTTGTCCATTCCAATCAGCATTTCTTGTAATGTCAAATACGATTGCTGAAGATGCAGGGTTAAACTCGGATGATTGAGTTCCTTCAACGCCATATATGAAACTCAATGATGAGATTAGAAGTATTGCCACAATGGCTATTGCAGGAAGCATCAAAACTAATTTTTTATTATTGTTTTTCCTTAAAAGATAAACTGCAATAATGATTAATGTAACTATTGCAATAGGAAGGCCGTTAAGGCTCAGCTGTGATGCAACAGCTATTGTCAATGCTATGATGATTATGAATTTTTTAGAAACCTGACCGTTTCTGTCAATCATCACTTTAATTAAAAAACTTAAAAACAGGAGTGCATAAGCAAAAAGAATTTCGCTCCACAAGGATATTGAATAGACTGCATTTATTGGAATCAAGCATATTATCAGGGTCACTGCAAATTCCAAAACAAACCTGTTGCTGCTTTCTTCTGTATCGTCACGATGATACTTGCAGATTAGGGTCCAAATTGCTGCAAAAACTAGAATCTGGAAAAATGCAATTGACAGTGTGCTTCCAAATATTTTTAAGAAAATCATTTCTATGAATGTGTAAAAGAACGGCACGCTGTTGTTGAATTGACCTGTGGCAATCTGGTGAAGCTGCCTAAATGAGATTGTTGTTAAAATCCCCGGATTGTAAATGTAGAGATACATTGAAAAGATGAGTATCGGTACAACAAAAATCATCAGGTCTCTGTAATTGAATTTGCCGACAATAGATTTAACGTCCAATTTCTGCAAGTTTTCGTTCATGAGTAATACTTTGTGGGTATGAATATATAATGATTTTTATGGGTTTAGAAAATAAGATAAAATAAGGATTTCAATTTGTCTTTGATGTATGTTGTCTGTTAGGTTAATTTCTTGCCAACTTTGAGTTTATCAGTGCTGATTTGGAATTTTGACTTTAGCTATTCTCTTGGAATGGGTTTGCCTTGTAGGTTTTGCCGTTAAACTTGATGTGGCTATTTTTCATTAAATTTAAATCTATGATTAATGTTTCATTGTCTTTTAGGGAATGTAATTGTAAAAATTTTTATTCAATCTCATTCAGTTCCGTTTAATTTTTTTAAAGAATTTTTTTAGTTTACTTTCAGAGTTAATTTGGTGTTTTAAAAGTTTATTTTGACGGTATAATCTGTGATTTTCTCTGTATAACATTATTTTAACCCTTTCTGTGTGAACTAATTCCTTTAAAATAGCCTCGTTGACTAAATGTGTTTTGGATGTTTGTGAATTAATAAAAACTTCTTTTAACACTTCTTCCCATTTTAAAAAGAGGTTTTCTTCATTGATTTGATGTAATATTTTTTCACGTGCAGTTTTACCCATTTCTATTGCCTTTTTTGGATTGTCAAGTAAAAATATCATTTTTCGCGCTAAATTTTCGACATCTTTTTCATCAACCAGATATCCGTTTTCACCATCATCTATGAAGTCCGCAGGTCCGTAATGCAAATCATAACTTATCACGGGTGTTGAATTAAGCATTGACTCCAATACAACCATTCCCAATCCTTCAAAATCGGAAGTGAATAATGTTGCAAGGGATTTGCTCATTTCCACATTAACTTCATCGCTGTGACCTTTAAAAATAACTTTATCTTTGAGTTTGAGTTCATCTACAAGTTCATGTAGTTTTTCCTCTTCCAGTATTTCAGATGGTGTTGTGGCACGTCCAAATATTTCCAGTCTCGCATTTTCTTTTTGTTTTGAAACAATTTCAAATGCTTTTATTGCATCTGAAATATTCTTTTCAGGGCTTAAACGTGCAAAAATTGAAATCTTGTTCAGGTCTTTATTTTCATTGATTTGTGAGTATTGTGATGAATCAATGATGTTTGGAATCGCTTTGATTGTATTCATATTGAATTCTTTAACTAAATCGTTTTTAAGCCCTTCTGTTAAAACGACGATATAATCCAATTTATTTACCTGTTTTAATATTGTAAAATCTCCTCTAATCTGACTTCCATAGTGATGTTCGCCGGAATAAGGATTTGTATGGATACTTGCAATCTTATACGCTAAACTGGAATCAATATTGTTGAAGTTTGGTACAATTCCTGAGTTTTCATTTATTAAAAATGGTTTATTTTCATATTCTAAAAGAATTTCACTTACAAAATAGTCATTAAATTCAAAAACATCCCTGAAATTAATTTCCAAGTCAAGTTTTCTATTTTTTAATGTCACATTTGTATTTTCTTTTTCATAATGTCTTGATAAAAATTTAAAATCATCATTTGTAAAATAATCTTCGTGAAATATTTCGTTTTCAAAGTATGTTCGGATGCAGTAATAGTTTTTCAGATAGTGTCTTTTCTCAATTAACTCTTCTGGATTATCTTTTGAATAGTAATCATAAACAACGCTTTCATCATTTTTGATATTGGGATTGTTTGATGAAACTTCTTGTTTTGGTGTTGAATTTTTATTTACTGTATTTTTCAGAGAATAATAATCGTAAATGTTTGTCAGGTCAATCGATTTGTCTAAGTAATTGTTTTCATGGAAATAATCCGTAATTACTTTACTATTTTTTAATTTATCAATGTTTAATATGCTGACATCATATCCGTGCTTTTTTAAGAGGTTTGCACGATTGAAAGTTGCCTTTGCAAGTCCTCCAATTTCAATGTCATATCCAAAAAACATTAAAAAGATTTTTTTAGCTTTGATTTTATCTGTAACTCTTTTGTCATCGTAAAAAATATCCAGTTTCTCAGACACTTTCGATGCATTTAAAAAATCTTTATTTGAAATCAAATCTAAAAATTCTTCTAAAAATTCAGGAGGTCTGATTTTATCTGAGGTGATGAACTCTTCAAATAATGGATTGGCCATATATAATAAATCAATTTTGTCTTTTATTTCAAGATCACTTAACACAAATTGTTTTATCCAGAAATACAGGTTTCTAGGACCAAGCCACGCATAATCTTTATTGTATTCTTTTGCAATATTTAAGAGAGCAGTGTATGATTTAATAAAACCTGCAAGAACGCTTTTGCTTTTTTTGGAGGTGACTGATTTTTCATCACCGCTTTGGCGAGGGATATATTCGACAACGGGAGTATTTATAAACTTAATTCCATCAGCTTTAAGCAGTGCTTCGGATACAAAAACCAAATCCTGTGCAGGAACTCCTACTAAAAATCCAATATTTTCTTTTAAAATAAACTCTTTTTTAAAGATTTTGGACCAGACAGAAGGTGTTGTTAAAAGCAAATTAAAATTTTCCTCAACATTTTTCACTTCACAAAATTCACCGTTTTCAAGTTTAATGATATTCCAATTGTTTCTAACAGTTTCATTGTCCCTGTTGATGTTGTAATTTCCAGAAACCATTTCCAGATCATTTTCAGTAATGTTTTTGTATAAAATTTCACATGCGTCCTCTAGGAACATATCATCAGAATCCAAAAACATCAGATAGTCTGCAGTTGCATTTTCAATACCTATATTTCGGGGTTTACCTGCAAAACCGCTGTTTTCATCAAGAATGATGGCTTTAACATTATCATATTTGTTGGAGAATTTTTTAATGATGTTGCCACTATTGTCAGTTGATTTGTCATCAACAAAAATCACTTCCAGGTTTTCAAATCCAATGCTTTGATTTAAAATTGAATCAAATGCATTTTGAAGTGTGTCCTCAACATTAAAAACAGGTATGATAATTGAAATTTTATACATGTTATCCTTTCAGTTTTTCTAAAATTAAATCCATTTTCTGTTCAATGTTATCCATTCTGTTTTCCAAATCATTTTTACTTCCACGTTCCGGTTTTTTGGCTATTACGAAACTGTCATACCAAGGGTGTGAATTCTGTTCTCTTGTAATTCCGGATTCAAGAATTTCAAACTTGACGTACTGTGCAAGGCTTATGACTCCGTCTTCGTTAAACCTATAGCAGTCATATGGATTTCTGTGAACAGGTCCTTCACTTGGAACGATAATGCAGCATAATCCTCCAGGTTTCAATGCTCTATTGATTTGCTCCATTGTAAGCCAGAAAAACTTAATGTGTTCAAGTGCCTGGCCGGAAATGACAACATCAAATGATTCTTCTTCAATTTCCTGCCAATCATATGGGTCTTCAACAATGATGTCCACATTGTCTCCTTCTTTTAAATCTAAACCTTTGTAATTCCATTTAGGTTCATTTAAGATAAATCCGTAATTGTGGTCTCCAGTTTTATCAAATGAGCCGACATCTAAAATTTTCAGTTCCTTATTTTTATTTAAATAGTTGTTTTTGAAATATTCCATTTTAAGCATTGAACTTTTATGCATTTATTCACTGTCCTTTAAATTTGAGTTTATTTTTTATTTTCCATGATTTTGAGGATTTTATTTCATTTAATTCTTCACTTAACTCAATATTAATCTTTTTCAAGTACTTGTTATCCTCAATTATTTTATTTGGCATAATATTTAATCTTGA
>NZ_JAZQIJ010000145.1:0-8138 GCF_045541095.1 Methanobrevibacter sp. | reverse complement strand
ACAAAATTGCAGTCATTTAACAAATCTTATTTATACTTTTCTATTGTCTATACAATTATATACTTCAAAAATAGAATATTAGTTATAGGTGAAAAAAATGAAACTTGAAGAATTATTAGCTCCATGTCCAAAATGCGGTTCAAAGGATAAGATAGCACACAGAAAAATGTTAGACAATCACAGGGCTCATGCAGAAATGGATACTGTGAGATGTGAGGAATGCGGCTATATTTTCTTTGTAAATGATAATATGGATGAAGACGAGAAAAAGAAACTGTTAAATGAACTAAACAAAATTTACGGATAAAAATGACATTTCATGTAATGATTATTCCAACACTCAATTGCCCATCAAATTGTAAATACTGTTGGGGATCTGAAAACAAAAAGGAAATGATGGATTTGGAAATCATCGATTACATTATCGATTGGTTAGATGGTTTTAGGGATGATAAAGTCCACTTCACATTCCATGGCGGCGAACCTCTTCTTGCAGGTTATGACTTTTATGAAACCGCACTGGAAAAACTGTCCCAAATTGATAATCTTGACGGATTTTCACTTCAGAGCAATATCTGGCTTCTAACAGAAGAGCTGATTGACTTGTTTGTCAAGTATAATGTTGTAGTCAGTACCAGTATCGATGGTCCGAAGGAAATAAATGATTTTCAAAGGGGAGAGGGATACTTCGACAGGACAATGTCTAAATTTGAACTGGCAAAAAGCAAGGGATTAATCATCAACTTTGTATTGACAGTAACCGATTACTCAAAAGACTTTTCAGATGAACTGTATGATTTCTTTAAAAATGAGAAGATGAACCTTAAAATCCATGCGGCCTTGCCGTCACTCAGAGGTGACAATGCAGACCCTTGGGCACTTGACCAGGAGGAACATGGAAAACTTCTAGTCGAATGGCTGGATAAATACCTTTATGATTTGGATAAGTTCACAATAATGGACTTGGACCATATCTGTAAAAGTGCACTGAGAAGAAGAGGCACTCTATGCACTTTTGCCGATTGTGTGGGCACTACTTTGGCCGTAGGTTCAGACGGTTCAATATATCCATGTTACAGGTTTGTTGGAATGGATGACTACATTTTAGGAAATGTCAAGGATACTCCTAGTTTTGATGATTTAAAAACATCCGATTCCTGGGCTAAACTTCAGCAGTTCAGGGATTATGTTGATGAAAACTGTGAAAAATGCAGATATGTCAAGTACTGTGAAGGCGGTTGTCCGTATAATGCTATCGTTGCATATCAAACTCCTCAGGCGGTTGACCCTCAATGTACTGCTTATAAAATGATTTTCGGTGAAGTTTCCAAAAGGATGAATAAGGAATTTGCCCGTTCTGCATTTGGAGGCCTTGGTGAACAGACACCTAGAAAAGAGGGTGACCAATTCAGCATAATGGATCTTGCTATGAAACCGTAAACCGGTGTAATTATGGATGAACTTTTGGAGAATTTGGCCGAACTTGAACACGTTCAATGGTGTGAGTGGGCCAAATCTATTTCTATTGATATTAATGAGCTATTAAATATTATCGAAAAAAACAAGGATTTGGATTTATCTGATGAGGATATGAAATCCATTGACTCCGTTAAAGATAAGATGAATCGTTGGAATGATTTATTTATATCTTACTCTGATTTGTCTGAGGACATGAAGGATAAGGATAGGGTCTATGCCCGGAAGGTTCTTGATGCTGTTGAAAATCAGAAATAATTTTTTTCTATTTTTTTAAGTAATACCTAGTATATAAATGAATTCGAAAAAAGTAATAATATTTATATACTATTTTTTACAAATTACCTTTTAGTAATACTGAGTATTTAAATGAACTCAAAAAAAGTAATACTTTTAGACTGTTGGTAATTACTGTTATTTTTTTCAATAATCTCAATATTGGGATTTTCATTAAAAAATTTTTGAGTAATACTGGGTATTTAAATAAATTAAAAAAAAGTAATACTTTGAGGTGTTTAGCGTGATAGATGAAATAACTGACTTTATGTTTGGATTAAAAATGACCATTATTTCTGGCGTTTTTTTATTAGTTGCAGTTATTTTTATGATTTTTGGGATTAATACTCCTGTTTATTTAAATCCTGCTTGGGGAACTGTGATTATAAGTGGGATTCCAATGCTTCTGTTGGCTATGACAAGATTGGTACGTGAAAAATGGATTTCATCAGCATTACTGATTGCAATAGCTATGGTGGCTTCATTGTTTATTGGAGAAATCTTCGCAGCTGGAGAAGTTGCATGGATTATGGCTTTAGGTGCTCTTTTGGAGGATTGGACTGTTGAAAGAGCCAAAAAAGGTTTAAGAAATTTAATCAATTTAACTCCACAAACCGGAAGAAGAATTGTAAACGGTATTGAAGAGGTAGTTCCGGTTGATGATATTAAAATTGGAGACACATTAAGAATTCTGCCGGGAGAAAGCGTACCTGTAGACGGTGAAATAATAAATGGTACAAGTTCACTTGATCAATCAATCATGACTGGTGAATCCCTGCCTATTGATAAGGAAGTCGGCGATGATGTGTTTTGCGGAACCATCAATCTGTATGGGGCCATTGATATAAAAGCGACTAGTTTAGGTGAAAATTCATCACTCCAAAAACTGATTGACCTTGTCAAGGCAGCTGATGAAAAACAGGCTCCAACACAAAGGATTGCGGATAAATGGGCAACCTGGCTGGTTCCTGTTGCGTTGATAATAGCGATTGTCGCATGGGCAGTAACCGGAAACATTGAAAGAGGAGTCACAGTTCTGGTAGTATTTTGTCCATGTGCATTGATACTTGCAACCCCAACTGCAATTATGGCAGCAATAGGCCAGGCAACAAAATATGGGGTTTTAATCAAATCAGGCGAAGCGCTTGAAACCTTAGGCGGTCTGAATACATTGGTATTCGATAAGACCGGTACTTTAACTTACGGTAATTTAGAAGTTTCTGATATTATCTCTTTAAAAGAAGATTTATCTGAACTTGATTTACTTAAAATCACATCATCCTGTGAAAAATTAAGCGAGCATCCACTGGCCAAAGCCGTTGTGCGCAATGCAAAAGATGCCCAAATAGATGTTGAAGAACCGAAAGAATTTAAGATGTATCCCGGAAAAGGTGTTTCATGTAAAAATTCTTTTGGTCAGGTATATGCAGGAAACTCCAAATTCCTTAATGAAAATGATATTAAAGTTGATGTTGACAGTCAATTAAATAAATTAAAACATGAAGGTAAGGCATCAATCATTGTTGCATTAAACTGCGAGGTCATTGGATTGATTGGATTGTCTGATGTGATACGTGAAGATTCCAAGTCAATGATAGAAAGTCTGCATGATTTAGGAACCGAAACCGTATTGCTTACAGGGGATAATACAGAAACTGCTAATTACTTTGCCTCACAGGTTGGAATTGGAAAGGTTTACGGAAATCTCCTTCCTCAAGAAAAATTGGATTGGATAGAAAAATTCAAAAGTGAAGGTAAAAAGGTCTGTATGATTGGTGACGGGGTAAACGATGCACCGGCACTCAAAACTGCTGATGTAAGTGTTGCAATGGGATCTGTCGGCAGTGATGTGGCCATCGAAGCGGCTGACATTGCACTTTTGGGTGATGATATAGGTAAAATCCCATACCTTAAGAAATTGTCCAATTCCACATTGTTTACAATCAAGGCAAATATTACACTTTCAATGATAATTAATGCAGCCGCAATTGTATGTTCCGTTTTGGGACTTTTAAATCCAGTAACCGGAGCTATTGTACATAATGCAGGATCATGTCTGGTTGTTCTAAATGCGGCTTTGCTTTATGACAGACATTTTGATGATTCAATCAAAAAGATAGATACACAAAATGTCGAGCATTCACATTATCACTTCCATAACGACGGAGAACATTCACACTCCCACGAGGGTATCGAAATACTTGATGAAATTGAAACAGATTCTGGAATTAAACATATCCATGTGCACAAACATTCATTATCAAGACAAAATTGTGAATCATATCACAATTAATATATACCTTGACTAATAATGTTAAATGTAGGTATTATTATGAATGATAAAATAATTTTAGGACTTCCAAAAGGAAGTTTGAATAACGTTAATAGAGGAAATACTCACCAGTTATTTGTTGATGCAGGTTATGAGGTCCGTGGATATGAACCTGGCAATGAATCTTACGAAATTGATATTCTAAACGATGATGATATTGTTGCTTTTCTAACCCGTCCTCAATCAACTCCAGTCGAGTTGAACAGAGGAATGGTTGATATAGCAATCGTTGGTGAGGATTGGATTAAGGAAGAATCAGTTTTAAGGAAAACCAATACAGTAAAAATAGGTGATTTGGACTATGGTATGACCCGTTTGATTGTGGCCGTTCCAAATGATTCTCCATATGACAGTTTATCTGATTTGTTCAGAGCAAACAAGGAAAGAAAAACTCCAATATTATGCTTTACCGAATATCCTAACTTGACCAGAAAGTTCATCATGGAAAATGAAGTATATCAGGAACTTTATGGGGATGCAGTTCCATTTGTTCAGGTAAGGGGATTGACAGACGGTGATAATGAAATGGTTCAGGTCATAAATTCAGACGGTGCAACTGAAGTATACATTGCAAAAGGCGCTGATCTGATTGTCGACAACACCCAGACCGGAAGCAGTTTGAGAAAAGCAGGTCTTAAGGAAATCGAAACCATCCTTCACTCATCCGCAGGGCTTTATGCTGGTGTCAGCTGCACAGGCGAGAAGATGGAAAAGGCCAAGATGATTTACAAGCAGCTTTTCGGTGCGATTACTGCCAAAAAATACTTTGATGTAAAGTTCAACATTGCCAACGGTAAAATTGAAAATGTTACAAACTATCTGATTGAAAACAAGCTTTGTGCTGATGAGCCTACAATCACTCCGGGTTCTGATTTCTCTCAGGTAAACGTTCTGATTCCTAAGGCGAAATTCCCTGAAATGGTTGATGCCATCAAAGGATTTGAAGCTACTTCTATTATTAGAAATGATTTGAAACAACTGATTGAATAATCATTTCACTTTTTTTATTTTAATTTTGTCTATTTTTTTAGATTTAAATTGTAATTTGTTTATTTTTCACGAAAGTAGAAATAATTTGTCATTATTTTTCATTAACATTTATAAGGTATATTTTACAAATATTAATATTATTATTTATTAGATGGGGTTTTAACATGTTAACATCTGTTCAAAAAGAAATTTTGCAAACTTTAATAAACTTATACCAGTCTTCTAATGGTAAATCTATTAAGGGGGAAGATATTGCTGAGGTTATGAACAGAAATCCAGGGACAATACGTAACCAGATGCAATCTTTAAGAAGTTTAAGTTTAGTTAAAGGAGTACCGGGTCCTAGAGGCGGATACAAGCCTACAATTGAAGCATATCATGCTTTGAATATTTCAGTTTCAGACCAAGATTCCA
Organism: Methanobrevibacter sp.; assembly: GCF_045541095.1. GTDB lineage: Archaea > Methanobacteriota > Methanobacteria > Methanobacteriales > Methanobacteriaceae > Methanocatella. The sequence continues at coordinate 2,650 of NZ_JAZQIJ010000145.1, read as the reverse complement.
AAGTTCCGATTTACAAAAACGGCAAACGCCTGGAGGATGCTTCAGTTGCACGAATTGAGTTTACCAGTGTTCCGCAGCCTAGTGAATGTGAAGCTGCAATAAAAGTTCTCGGAAGTATTAAGGATTTAAATCTCGGTGACACGGTTACAATCGGTCCGACACCTGTCAATAACCTTGGAATTATGGGAACAATTGTCGGCCGTGATGATATGGACAATCTTTTATTGGTTGATGCAACTACAATAAGAAGTATTCCCAAAAATACTGTCGGGGATATTGCAAGTAAGGATGTTATTTCATTCAAGTTGGACTGTTCCATAAAAGAGGCTGCAAAAAAATTGGTGGAACATGAAATCGATGGAGCTCCTGTAATAAAAGATGGAAAGGTAGTAGGAGTCTTTTCACTTACTGATTTGGTTCAGGCAATAGCTGAAGATAAGGAAGACTTAACTGTTGGCGAGCTCATGTCTACAAATGTTGTTATTGTAAATGAGGACATGAAAATAGTCAATGCGATTGAGGTTATGCTTAAAAAGTCAATTTCAAGATTGATAATTGCAGATAATAACCAGGTTTTACTGGGAATTGTCACAAGAACCGATTTGATAGACAGTATTACTAATTTAAAACAATTTCCTATAATAACCAATTAATTTTTTTCAATGTGATTTAATGAAAGTTAACCAAATAAATGTTGATAAGGATATGAAGGTTCTGGATTTGTTAAACCAGTTTGATAAATCCGGAGTGCTTGGAGCAGGTAGAGTTGCCCGCGCATGTAATATATTGGCGGATATGATTGATGATGAAGATATGAGCGTATTTTTAAGTCTTGGTGGGCCTTTGATTCCAGGGGGAATGCGAAACATCGTGACTAAAATGATTAATGAAGGCCATATAGATTTGATTGTTTCCAGTGGAGCTAATATTACTCATGATTTGGTTGAGGCATTTGGAGGGTCTCACTACCGCCATGAAGGAAAAGATGATGAGCAATTGAATGAGGAGGGTATTGGAAGAATCGCTGACATCAATGTTGGTTCAGATGATTTTGCAATATTCGAAAAAGAAATCATTGAAATTTTTGAAAAAATCTCAAAGGAACATAAAATCATTTCCATTCAGCAGTTACTTCATGAAATAGGACTTTTAGTGGATGATGAAAACTCATTTGTTGCAACCGCCGCACGTAATGACATTCCTATATTTGCACCTGGACTGATAGATTCCATGATGGGTCTTCAGTTGTGGATTTTCTCACAGGATCATGATTTTGCGGTCGATGCAGTTGGAGATATGCATTACCTCTCGGATATAGTTTTTGAATCTGAAAAAGTGGGTGCTGTTCTTTTAGGTGGAGGACTGACAAAACACTATACATTGGCTTCCAATGTAATTAAAGGAGGTCTTGATGCCGCTATTCAGATTACTATGGACAGGCCTGAAGCAGGCAGTTTGGGAGGAGCACCTCTTGAAGAAGCTAAATCCTGGGCAAAGGCAAGATGTGGATCCAATCTGGCTAGTGTTGTAGGTGATGTAACTGTAATTTTCCCGTTGATTTATGCAGCGGCGTTAGATAAACTTGAGATGATTAAATGAGTTATATCATATTAGCCATTTTATTTATTTTATCTGGATTTTTCATGAAATATTCAGATGATTTATTTGATGTAAATAAAGATTTACGTTTTGCAAGTATTTTAGGAGTTCTATGCGGTATTGCATCAGCTGCAGGTGCTATATATAATGTCGAGGCGGCTTATATTTTTGTATCTATTCCTATCGGTAATTTATTAGCCCTGAAGGTGGATGGTATTCATCATATAATTACCTTTGTCGTTTTTCTGATACTGTTGCTTATTTTCGGTATTCCGGAGCTGAATTTGGTAATATTGCTTGTTTGTGTTCTGGCTACTTTAGGTGATGAAGTCGGTCATGAACTGATACCTGATAGGACTGAAAATAAGTTTTTGAATCTGTTTTTTGAATACCGTTTCGTATTGAAAGTTGCAATTTTGCTGCTTGCGTTTTTAAATGTATTCACCATTTGGGCATTTGTATATGTTGTCCTATTTGATGTATCATATGAGATGGCGGGTATGGCTTTTGAAAGTCTAAATTAAAAAAAAGAGTTAAAAAAGGAATTATTAATTCCTTTATTTTTTGTTTATTCGATTTCTGCACCCATTCTACCAGCAACTCTAGCAATGAGTACGGTAACGATAACTGCGATAATGGTTACAATGATAGCATAGGTAAATAAACTTGGAAGAGCATCTCCAGTACCAATGAAACTTTCAATTAATTTTTGGATTGCACTGTTCCATGCTTCACCAGCAACAAACGCGAATGCAGTGGTGATTAATGCTAAGATTGTTTCTAAAATCATTTTTGTCACTTCATTTGCCATGTTTTTTTCCTCCGTTTATATGAATTTTGTTCAAATTATATAAGAACAATAATATTTTTCATCTTTTTTATTTAAATAGTTTAAGTTTTATTTGATTTGGGGACTGTCAAGATGTTAGCTCTTGATTTCTTTTTTCAATCCATCCATTTTTTTGAAGCATTATCTGGTTGAATACTCCTTCCATTGTTCTAAACTTCTTTTTGTGCGCTCGTGGCATTGTATTACCTATGTAATTTTCTA
>NZ_JAZQIJ010000144.1:0-4043 GCF_045541095.1 Methanobrevibacter sp. | reverse complement strand
TGTACAAATCGGAAAATGGTTGCCACCATAAAAATTCCGAGGGTAAAAAAACATGAATGTTTAAAAAATCCGGCAGGACACCATCCAAATTTAAAACAAAAGCAAAAATATCACTTAATAATTAAACAAAATTATATACATTTTCAAAAAGCATATAACTTTATATGCAATAATTAATAAAGTAACTTATATCGTATAGTGAATTTTAAAAATCAGTATACAAAATAATAAAATGTGATATTATGAACTCTGATAAACTGACCAAAACCCAATACATGAAGCTGAAAAACAGCTACCTAAGCAAAAACAGGACAATGTATTCGCTATATATGGAACTGAATGAAGAAGTTAAAATCACAAAACACCTGTTTTTCGAACTTATCAATCAGATAAGACATGAAGAGGGATTGGGTGCATACTATAAATAATCGCCATTAAAAAAAGAGAAATTTGGAAAAATGATTCCAAATCAGTATTCAACATGATAACGGAGTATTGCTGCAATTCCACCGAAAGCTCTGAAAAGCTGCATGCCCTCATCGGTTTCGGTAGAGATGAACTCCACATCAGTACTCATTTCTTCAGCCTTTTCAACAAAGTAATCTGCCAGGTCTGCAGAATCGCTTTCCTTTAAAAGCTCATTGCAGTTGGAGCATCTTTCCTGAATCTTGTCGGCTTCGGCCTGTGTCTTGACTGTGAATTCCTTGACTGTTCCGCAGGTCGGACAGGTAAATGTCTTGCGCATTGAAGTCAAATCTTCAGACAAAAGCAAGGTATCTACAGCACCGATTGTCAGATTGTTTCTTACCTCATCCTCACCATATGAAGACAAACCCTTGTCGTTGGTCAATTCCTTGAGGAACTTTTGAACTATTTCCTTTTCATGGATAACGTCCAGATCGCTTAAAACACCTGCAGACTTTTCAATCACTTCACGGATTCCGAAATCCCCAGTATATGAGGTATCCTCAAGGGAAATGATTTTTTGCTTGAGTTCGTAGTTGAGGTAATCCCCTTCTGCAAAGTCGTTTTTTGTAAAACCAGGTCCGCCGATGATAATTCCTTTAAGGTCATCTTTCAAAGGCAGAAAGTCATCGTTCATGTGATCTCCGATACGTTTTAAAAACTCGTGTGCTGCCTGTTCGATTACACGGTCAAACCTTCTCTGGGATTGTCCCCCTGCCTTGTGCTTTCCAGGCACACCACTTGTAATGTGAGTCAGGATATTGATTTTTTTACCTTTCATGGATGCAATTGTGGCTTCCCTTCTGTCGATTACAGCCACACCGTAGGTATCCCTTTCCTCAATCATGTATTCGAGAGGTTCGAGGAAGAATTCGTTGTTACACTTGTACCAGTAGGTAGGTACAGGTTCAGGAGGTTCCAAAACGTAGGTTTCCATCTTTTCGGTTCCAGGACCGCCTTTCGGAATCATTCCCACAAACATGACAAGACCGTTTTCAGGAGGTTGTTTGTATAAGCGTATACGTTGAAGGATTACTTCAATGGCAGACTGTACGTTTTTCCTTGTCTGTTTACTCTTGATGTTTGCACTCTGACCCAATTCGTCTCTCATGTGTTTTCCAACATCACTCAATTGTTTGTCAGGTGGAATGTAAACGGAAACAAGCTCTGTACCTCTGCCTTTTTTACCAGCCAATTCTTTTAATGCTTTTTTAAATTCATATAATTCTTTTGATGATACTTCAGCCATGTTATCCCTATAAAAATTAAATTAATATAATAGTAATAATTTTATTTCTTTAAATATAAATAATTAATGAAAAAACAGTTATTTTGAAAGAATTTCACTTCCAAATTTTTCAAATAAATTTAAATCATCACCTGAAATCGTTGCAATCTCAAGCAAATCCATGCCTGTAATATTGATTACCTCCCGGCCAAGATGGACATAGGTGTCGGGATAGTCGTTGTATCCGAAGATATGCCAGATGACGTCGCCTTCAAATACCATCTCCAGATACCAGTCATATCCTTCAAGGTCATCTGGGTCACGGACATCCGATTTTTTATGATAGGCATCGAAAATCCACATGTAGACATGGTAACGGCCAAGCAAATCCAGAAGAAGCTCCTCATCAAGTTCGCAGTCAAGATATCCCCTCACCGTGCAGTCTTTGAAATTCACCATGAGACGTGGCTTTGGAACGTCATAGGGATATGCGCGGTAGTGGCCAAATTCAAGAGCTTTCAGGGCAAGTTTTTCCCCATCGAAATAGACTCCATCGGTTTCAATATCAAAATAAAGCGGCGTTGCAAGCTGGCTTTGGTAGTTCAAATGCAGGACGTCAAAGCCGAAAAAATCGTGAAGAATTTCACCGAAACGGATCCAGTTTTTCGGGAAGTTGTTCTTGAAGCTGTACTCGGCATATCCGTCAGTCGAATAGATTATGACAATGCAGGAGTAGACCAGTTCAATCTTTTCGAAGTATCTGAAATCCTCCCCTTCAAAATCCCCAAACAAATCAAGAGCGTGAAATTCATCAAGAAAAGTCAATGCTTCCTCAGAACTGAAACGATGAATCTCGCTTGTCATCCTGCGGCGCAAATCAGATAAAATATCACACCATGACCCGTCGCAGAGCTCACTTTCAGTTAAAAACTTGTCTCCGCTACCCCTTTCGGAAATTTTATAGTAGGCGGAATTGTTTGAAAAATCAATCGTGAAACACTCGTAATGGCGGTTGAGACGCTTGAAATTGAATCTCTGGGTAATCTCTATTTTTTCAATCATAAATATTAATAATATCTTAACCGAACTACATAAAATTATCTGAGATTTTTAACAAAACAAAAAATTTTAATAATACAATATAATAATTAATTAAATAAGTGATTAATATGGTTATGAGAAGATGCCCACAATGCGGTTCAACAACAGATGACATTTACGGATTTTGTATCAAGTGCGGTCATGAGTTTCCAAAAATTGAAATTTCCAAACACACCTGTCCGTTATGTGGATTTCAGAATCCAGATGAAGCTGATTTTTGTGTCAAATGTGGAACACCACTCGTCTTTAAAAACCCGCAAAACCAAGCGCCGCAAAGTAATGAAACCGTTATAGGTCCTATCGTTATAGAGAGAGTAAACCAGCCGGCAGAGCCTCACACAAGCAGGCTCCTGATATTATTAGGTTATCTCTTTTCAATTCTCGGAGGCATATTGGGCCTTATAATTGCAATATATCTTTCAACCAGAAAGGATCCCGTTGCAAGAAAGCACGGTCACATCCAGCTTGCCATATTCGTATTCTATATTGTGCTGATTGCAGTTCTGTATGCTACAGGAAACATTCCTCCTGAAGTGTTTACAAACTACAGACAGATGATTTTAGGCAATTTTTCTACCATCAAGCCTTAGGTAGAGTAAAACCGCATCCTCACCCGTTTCATAATATCCTGGCACTATCCTGTCCTGTTTGAAATTGAACTGTTTGTAAAATTCAAGAGCTTCGGTATTTGACTTTCTAACCTCAAGATATACGACATCCAGTTTTAAAAGCGATAAAATAGCGATGGCCTTTACCAGAAGTTTGGTACCTGCTCCCAAACGGCGATAGTTTCTGTCGACGGCGATTGATATTATGTGGCCCTGATTTTCATACTTTATCCAAAATATTACGTATCCTATTACATATCCATCCAGTTCGGCCACCAGAAAACCTACTCCCATTTCATAAAGACCCTGAAATACGTCAATGCCGTAGGACTGGTCGAATGACATGCTTTCTATTTCATGAACCCTTTTTAAATCATCGGGAGTGAACTTTCGAATAATCATACAAAGATAAATTATAAAACACAAAATATTTAATGCTTTTGAAAATTTTTCCCACACTAATAATTGCCAATGAAATGACATCAAATCGATTGACTCGGCTTGAACTACCTCAACTTATTGAAGTTGAGGATTCCTAGGTTTTTTATTATATATCGTTGGTTATTTGATATTATCCTAGGCTATCTCCCTCGTCCCATGGGTTCAGACAAAAATGTTAATGTTTTGCTTTTTTAAACTTG
>NZ_JAZQIJ010000143.1:0-4180 GCF_045541095.1 Methanobrevibacter sp. | reverse complement strand
TTTATTAAATATGCTTTGTAGTATACATTATTTTAATATTGTGTGTAATATATAATTTTATTGTATATTATTTTTATATTTTTTCCAATATTATTTCGAAAATTTAAACTTTAAAATCAAATCAGCTTTGCACCGCAGTTCGGACAGAAATTACTGTCATTATCTATAGAAGAGCCACATTCACTGCAGAACTTAGGTTGATTTTCAAGATTATTTACATTATTTTCCTCAATAAACTCTTGCTTAACAAAGTGATTTTCATCTGGATTAACTTCATTATTTATCCCCAATAGCTCAGCTTTTTTCATTTCAAACTCTTCTTTTGTGAGTAATCCTTTCTCATACAGTTCTGCAAATTTAAGCAATTCATCCACAGAAGATGTTGTTGAAACATTTTCCTGTACCTGTGCGGTTTGTGGAGGATTGTGTATCTTATCAAGAAATGATTCAAAAGCATTATTCATCAAATCGAAATTTTCTCTTGTGACAAATTTCAGTTGCACATGCTCTGCACTTTTTGTATTTATTATAACACTGCTTGATGCATGTAATACTCCTCTTGCATCATAATCAATACTTGTAATATTATAGAAAAAGAGTTTTCTGGTCCCCATGTTTGTTTTAAGCCAAACGCTTTCTTTAATAATTTCAAAATTATCTTTATTTATTATTACATATGCAGTATCGATATTTCGTTGCGGCTGGTTGGTGAAAGTGCTGTATTTAACTTCCTCAATTGAACATTGAAACCACTGCTTGTCTGTTAAATCAATACCAAACTTTTCTTCAAGTTCCGTTTTTTTAATTATTTTTTTATTTTTAGCTTTTTGGACTGCCATCTCATGATTTTCTCTTCTTTTTTCAAGCACTTCCTGATCGGAATTTTCATTAAGAATCTGTTCAATTCTCTGATTAATATCCTCCAGTGTAGGTTCCAGTTCATTGTTTTCAACTTCGCTTTTAACAGTTTTTAAAACTGTCAGCCTCACTTTTTCCTGTTGTCTTGGTTTAATTCCTTTAGCAGTCATCCTACTGAAAAAAGCTAGTCTTGTACGAGTGGGCATTAATCCACCCACTATTTCATCTAAAATCTTTTCAGCTTGTTTCTTTTTTTGTTTTTGCTCTTTATTCCCACTGTTGAATAATGCCATGAAAATCTCCCTTTTAATACACTTGTAATGTTATACATAAATTATGTTTAAAATTATTATTAAATATTTTTAATATCTAAATTTTTTCCAAAAACTCGTAAAATACACTCACTGTATTAATTTACCCCTTAACACTAAATCTAAATAAATATCTAAAATAATCTTATCTATCATTTATTATAGCCGTTTATAATTCATGTCCACAATTAGTGCAGAATTTAAAATCAATTTCTATTTCAACACCACAATTTGGGCAAAACTTTTGAGAAGTAATTTTCATTGCCTTATCAGATTTTTTATTCATAAATCTATTTTTGATTTCTTCAAATTCTTCCTTAGACAATAATCCACGTTCATATAATTCTGCTGCACGAAGAACCCTATCAAAGTTAGCTTCATCCACATTACTATCTTCATCATTATTTTCGCGGAATTGTTCACCACGAATTAACTTATTCCATTCATCATCTGTTAAGGTTTCACCGGCTGTAATTAAACCATCATTAATCCAGTCATTATACCTGTCACGTGAACCAACAATAATATTGCTAATAACATCAATAAAAACTGTTTCTGATTTGAAAATATAATTTCCTTGGCGAGTAACTAAAATAAGCTGTTTTTCCACATTTAGAAAACCTTTATTATCACCAACACGAACTTCCAAAATATCTGAATAATAAATATTAGTTCCATTATAATGAATCTCAACATGATCTGGCCTTAAAGCTATTGTGGTGGTAGCCCATTTTAAATCACCATATTTGCCCATCATCAAATATTTGCCTGTTGAGCCTATCATTGAACCTGCAATAATATCTTCATTACCATATTGACCAATTGCAAAATCTAAACGAATTAAATAATTTGCTGCTTCAATCTGAGCAAGATTAGCATCATATAATTCCTGATATTCTTCTTCAGGAGTTTTTTTATTATTCTGGTTAAATAAACCCATAAATAATCACCATTCATTATATCAATTGTTGTATATACATTATGTTTTTGTTGATATAAATATTTAAGCGCACTGCCAAAACCAAACGATTAGTTGAATCATAAATTGTAATTCAATTCTTTAGCGGAGAAGTTTTTAGAAACAACATTTAGGCAATCTTTAATTGTCATCAGATATTTCTATGATTTTTAAACAATGCAAAATAATAAATTAGTCATTGTCAATAGAATCTTGCAGCTCGGAAATTTTTTGTTTTAACTCTTCATTTTCCTTTTTGACAATATCAAGATCTTCTAAAATCATATTTATCTTTGATTCTATTGAATCATCATCAGTATTTTCCTCAAGTAACCGTTCAGTTAAAAATGAAGAGATAGCCGCTGTAATTGTGGAAAATGCAAATAGTCCAACAATAATTAAAATTAATGAAATGACTTTTTCGCCAAATGTTACAGGAACCACATCCCCATAACCTACTGTTGTCAGAGTCACTATAACAAAGTAAAAGTCATCGAAAAGGTCATATGACGGTCCAAAGAAATACAGCAATATTGTAAATATGAATATTGTACCTATTATCCCCGCCAATATTTTATCAAGATTTGTTTTATCAATGAACCTTTCTAAACTTGTAGCAAATCTTCTAAATAAAAAAACAATCCTCAATAATTTTAAAAGTCTAAGGTACCTTAAAAGAGCAACTTGAGGTATGACTGCAGGCAGCAATACATCAAATGGTATTGATGCAATAAGTGCAAGAATATTATCCTTTTGTTTTAAAAATAGACTTTTGGGTTTGGAGATATAAAAATTGATACCCCATTCAATCAAAAGAATTATACAGACAATAAAATCAAAAATCTGAATATCCAATACAATATTTGGAGGAAGTGTCATAATCATAGCAACGGTAATCAAAACAATGTCTACTATTATTAATGCATTCAATCCCAAAAATATTGCCAAACGGGCATTCATCTCCATACCAAAGGCTTTCAAAATTCTCACCAGCGATTTAATTATATTTGTACATAACATAGATAAATCAAAAATATATCTACAGTTTAATTTTAGAACTAAAATAATGGAGGTTTTATCCCATGGATAAACCGAAACATAGTAATTAAAAAACCATAACATGAATTTTAAAATTACTATTAAAACAGATAAGTAACTGAATATTTCAGTTACATATATTGTTATTATCTTATTATTATTTATAATTTTTGATTTTATTATATTTCAAAAAATCACTAACCTGACTTTGGCAAGTCCCTGATTTTGAGCTTGCCTGCAAGAGGCGCCATCAATATCTTTCCTGTACCCCGATAGACATTTACCAGACCTTCACCTGATACGGCCGAACCCATAAATGATTTTCCTGACTTTTCAACTGTAAGTTCCAGATTGCTTGTCCATGCAATGGCCATCGGTCCGTCGATTGAAACTGTTTCGTTTACCATTTCAATGATTATGAGTTCCTTGTATGGAATTCTTGATTCAAGACAAATATAACCATTTCCAGAGAGAACTGTATTAAAAAGACCTTCTGATGCAGCAATAGCACTTGAAAGATTTGTTCTTTTTTTGACAGACAAATCAACTGACTTTTCAGCTGCCAAAAACAAACCATCATCAATCATAAGATTATTGCCCCAATCATTCAAATCAAGCAAAATCAAATGCCTGTAGGTCTGTTCTGTTACAAGATACCCGTCTCCACTGTATTCCGGTTTTACAGTGGTTTCTCCAGTTACTGTTGATTTGATAAATTTTTTTCCAAAATCTCCGATTCCCTTAATTCCTGAAGAAAGCTTGTTTGATCCGCTCATCCACTGCATGGCTCCTGCCTGTAGATATATTCCAGACGTCCTTGACAAATCAACAACCAGCTGTCTAGGCCTTACATTCATCTTGCTTGAAAAATATCTTATCATTGACTTGGATGGAGTAACGCTCAAGTCCCTTTCAAATTCAATTACTTTAAATTGTCTATTTTCTTCAATAAGATTGATATTGTAATACTAATACTATGTTAATATTACCTTATCTATTCTATTATAAACCGACA
>NZ_JAZQIJ010000142.1:0-1821 GCF_045541095.1 Methanobrevibacter sp. | reverse complement strand
CATAATTACAACCATCCTCTCCGAGTATACTACCCTCATTATCCCCCAAAAGATATTCCTTTTTCAAGCATAAAAAAGATGTTTTCATTAAGAAAACATCTTTAAAATTTACCGTTTTATTTAATTTTTGGTTTTCGCATAGTTACAGCGTAATTTTCGACTGTCTGTACTGTTTTGGAGTCATTCCTACATTCTTTTTAAATAATGTATAGAAATAATTTTCATTTTCGATACCGATTTTGTAGGCAACTTCTCCAACAGTCATATTGGTATTTTCCAAAAGTTCACACGCTGTATCAATTCGCTTTTTCTGTAAATATACAAGCAGTGATACACCAGTATATTCTTTAAAAGCGTAAGATAAATATTTTGCTGATAATTTAAATTTATCTGCAATGCTCTGCGCACATAATTCCGTATTATCATAATTTTCTTCAATATACTGTTTCACTTTTTCCAGCAAATCATTCTGATTGGATTCTTTTTTCTTTATGGTTTTCTTCATAAATCCCACAACAATCTCAGCATATTGTTTTTCAAATTCACGGAAGGATGGCTCTTCAAAAATACTCTTTTTCAATGTCGTAAAATCATATTCATTGAAATCTAGTTTCTTTTGATTCTTTTCATTTAAAATATCCTGCGTGTAAGTTGTAAGATGAAACAGAGACAGTATCGCATTTTCATATTTCAGCGTTCTGATGTTAGAAAATATCTCATCAATGGTACTGTGAAGGCTCATAATATTTTCCACAAAAACTGCCTGTTTTAACCATTCATCCAGTTTTGCATCATATCTAACGTTTTTATTATTCTCGTTAAAAACAATGCTCCGCGTTGTAATACAGCCGTCTCCAACACCCAATGTATGATATTTTTCCAAATACATACATTTGTCATAAACTGTAGATGTATCTAATAGTGTTTCATATTCATCACAGATGGTAATCTGCAGTTTCTGACCCATCAGTTCTTCATAAATTCTTCTCGCTTCCAGGAATAAAGAAATCAACTCCTGTTTCTCCTGTTCATTCACATCATTAACGATAGAAACAAACGAAGAATTTACAATAGAATAAATATGATTCTGATAATTCTCTCCTATTTTTTCCACAAAGATATTGGCCATGGAAAAGCATAACAGTTCTTTTTCATCTCTGGCCGGTTCCGAATCTGCAGGAAATCCTACGATTACCATGATAGATGTACTTTCAATCTTTAAATCACAGTTGAAATTTTCATTCAAACGGCTTACTTTTTCATCAGTCAGCTCAAAACTGTGTTCCAGAATCCTTCGGATGATCTTTTCACACTCTGCTTTTCTCTGCTTCACCATTGCAAAGGCCAGTTCCTGTTTTTCTTTTCCAAAATCCCGGATACTATCCAAAATGGTCTGAAATTCACCATATTTTTTGTTCATTCCATCATCCGGTACGGATATATTTTCCAACTGTATCAGCGTTTCTCTAATCGGTCGGTAAATGTAGCGAGATACCTGTCTTGCTACAAAAACACCAAAAAAAGTCAGCATAAGTGTGACGCCAATCCACAGTGCCGTCATCAAACGAATGGAACTATACAAACCGCTTTCTTCATTCAGGCAGACAATATTCCAGTCATATTGATCATATGGAATGGCTGTCAAAGCATACTTTTCCCCATCACATTTTAAACTGCTTTTTCCATTTAAATAATAGTTCTGCAGCAACCTTTGAAATTCCTGCGCATCATCTACATAAATATTGTTTTCAGACTGCCATTGAATGTTATACTTGCTGTCCGTAATCAGAACTTCACAGTCCTGGGTTGACAATTCTCTGG
>NZ_JAZQIJ010000141.1:0-3875 GCF_045541095.1 Methanobrevibacter sp. | reverse complement strand
AAATAGTATTTTAAACAATATTATATTATAATATTTAATAATAAACAAATTTTTTTAAGAGGTTTTTATGAATTTTAAAAAGAGTATGTTTGTATTAGGTATTATCGTACTGTTTGTTTCAATGATTGCGGTCAGTGCCGTGTCAAGCCAACAGAATGTACATGACATACAGGAAATATTGGACACAACCAATGAATCCGATATGATCGGATGTTGCTCAATCGTATTGCAGCTGGAAGGAAATAACAGTATGATGGCTTTCAGAAGAGATTCTGGTTCTGCCGCTGAGATTTATATCGAAAAAATCCCATGGCATGGAAAAGAAGCCATCAAACAGTACAAAACTTCCGATGGATATTTCTGTCAGGTAATCATAACCAATGACGGGTGGCTAGTTGGATATGGAGGAATCGATGACGGTCCCGACAACGAAAAGATAGAAAACCTTACAGGTAATATGATAAATAAAAGCAACGGTACAATATCTGAAGATCTTTTAAGCCAAGTTCAGCAGATCAAGTCTGCCTACGGATTGGGACACCTGCTCATCAAGGCTCCTAACGGTGAATATGGTATAGCATCAGCTACATCATACTTTAAAGGAAAATTGGCTCCTGGGGAATACGCTTCTATTCCAAATAGGGATCAGTTCTTCAGGTCAGGTACAATCGAGCTGAACTCATCAGACAAGGTCAGACAAATGGTTAATCTTGAGCTAACCGACGGTTTCGGTCTTACAAGACGTGATGTTACCACATTCAATTACCAGGTCGGAAATGAAAGCAATGTTACAGACATCTACATTTCCAACGATGACGGATCATACTGGGGAATGGGTACCAGCGGACTGGTCGATAATGTAAACATGAGCGGAACCTATGTCAAAGCTGCAGACATTCCAATTGCGCCTGACTACAAGCACATCGGAAACATAACATTCGAAGATAATAAAACGGATGGCAATTCCGGAAACTTCACAATGCCTGGTTTAGGCGGATTTGACTACTTCGGTCTTCTCATGAACCGTGTACTTGCGTTGGTTCTGATTGTTGTGGCATTCGTTGCTTATCATATAGTGCGAGTACTTAGATACAATAAATATAGACGCTAATATTAAACGCTAGCTTTAAGCTAGTGCATTTTTCTTTTTTTTAACATAATTGATTTGAAAATATTATAATTGTGTTTTTGGTGCATTTCCACTTACATGAAAAATTATCAAATCTATTTTTAAAATTGCAAAAAAGGGTATAAATAATTCAAATATTTATAAATCAGATGTTATTTCCTGGAAAATGTTGTTGTCTGCATGTTCATCACTTGAAATTTCTTAAAATTATATATGTCTTATTTAATTATTATACTTTGAAGTTCAATTAGTGTAAATATATAAATTCAGGATGGAATTATTTTTCAAAATCCCAAAAGAATTTTAATTCCAATCAGTATCAGTATGACTCCTCCAAGTATCTGGAATCTGTTTCCGACATAGTCCCCTATTTTTTTACCAATAAATATTCCTGCAATACTGAATGCGAAAGCAACCGCTCCTATAATTGCAGAGGATATCAAAAGGGGGTCATGCAAAAGTGCAATGGTAATTCCAACAGCAAATGCATCTATGCTTGTAGCTATTGCAAGCAGTGTCACTTCCCTGAATGAAAAATGGTCAGTAATTTCTTCTTCATCATCCGACAGGCTTTCACGTATCATATTCACTCCTATGACAAGAAGCAGTATGAATCCTATAATCGATGCCAGCGGTTCGATGATTGATGATATTGCGTTTCCGCAGAAATATCCTAGAATTGGCATCAGAGCCTGAAAACCTCCGAAAAATATGCCGTAAAATAAGATTTGTGATTTTGTGAGATTTTTTTGCGTAAAGCCCTTTGTCATGGATACGCTGAATGCATCCATGGCAAGTGCAACGGCAACCAGACTTGTTGAAATTAAATTAAATACCATTAAATTTTATATTGTACAATAATTTATATAAAATTAATTATTACTTTTATAATATTCAATAAATCAATTAATTGAACACTGTTTATTCTACAATCTGTTCATTTTTCGAATGAAAAACCATTAAAAATGATAATCACTGAAAATCAATCGAATGTTTTATTAATTGATTAAAATAAACATAATACCATAGGAAAATGAGGTGTTATATGTTAAATAAATTATTCAAGTTGGATGAAAAAAATACCAACGTAAGAACTGAAATTCTTGCCGGAATTACAACATTCCTTGCCATGTCCTATATTTTGGGTGTGAACCCTGGAATGTTATCAGAAACAGGCATGTCTCTTGAAGGTGTATTTATAGCTACAGCGCTTGCTTCTGGTGTTGCTAGTATTTTAATGGGTCTTCTTGCAAATTATCCTGTAAGTCTATCTGCAGGAATGGGTCTGAACGCATTGTTTACCTATACCATTGTCCTTGGTATGGGTCTTTCATGGAATGCTGCTTTGGCTGCGGTATTTCTGTCAAGTGTCTTGTTTTTTATAATTACAATCGCCGGAGTAAGGGAAGCTATTTTAAATGCAATCCCTAGGGATTTGAAACTGGCTATCGGTGCAGGTATCGGATTTTTCCTTGCATTTTTAGGTCTTGCAAATGCAGGAGTCGTAATGTCTGATCCGTCTACAATAATTTCACTTGGAGCTTTATCCGCTCCACCGGTATTGCTTGCATTAATAGGTATCGTAATCACATTATTCTTATATTTCCGTCAGGTTCCAGGTGGAGTATTTTTAGGTTTAGTAATAACTGCCATATTGGGAGTAATTTTTACTGCAGCAGGATTCACCAGTCCTGATGTTGCCATGCCTGCCATTCCAAAAACATTAGTATCATTTAATCTTGACTTCAGTGTATTCGGAGGATTCCTCTCAGGATTCGGAGATCTTTTCAAAAACATTCCAAGTTTAATCATGATTCTTTTCTCATTACTCTTCGTTACATTCTTTGATACTACAGGAACATTAATCCCTCTTGCAAAAGAATGTGGATACGAAAATGAAGACGGAACAACCGAAGGAATCGACAAAGCATTCATAAGCGATGCTATCGGTGGAATCATTGGTGCAATATTCGGATCAAGTACCGTTACCGCTTATGTAGAAAGCGCAACAGGTATTGGTGTAGGTGGAAGAACTGGTTTAACTGCAATAGTAACTGGAATATTGTTTATTCTTTCAGTATTCTTTGCTCCTGTTATTTTATCCCTGTTCACATCATCTGTAACTACTGCAGCATTGGTTACAGTAGGTATATTGATGTTTATCCAAATCAAGGATATCGAATGGGACAACCTTGAAATCGTAGCAGCGGTATTCATGACAATCATCATGATGGTACTGTCATATTCCATTTCATTAGGTATTGCATTCGGTTTCATTACCTATGCTTTAGGTGCAATTGCACTTGGTAAATACAAAGAAATGTCCCCATTGGTTTGGGTAATGGTTGTAGTATTTATAATCTATTTGTTCTTCGGTTTATAGAGGTTCAATCCTCTACTTTTTTTCTTTTTTATGTTAAGTTTTATATATACCTTATATCAAATATAGTAATGTTGTAGGTAAACTTTACTTTACAATAGAGGTGAAAATATGAATAAAAATAAACTTTTAGGGATTTTTATTCTTTTTGTGCTTCTTATAACTTGTGCTGGTGTCAGCTTTGCTGCAAGTGACTTTGATGGTTCATCTTTAGATAATTCCAACTATCTCGATGAAGATATTGATGATTCTGATGATTGGGATGATGACCTGGACGATGAGGACTGGGATGATGATTCTGATGATTATGAGTCTGATGATGATTCTGATGATTGGAATGATGACCTGGACGATGAGGACTGGGAT
>NZ_JAZQIJ010000140.1:0-11600 GCF_045541095.1 Methanobrevibacter sp. | reverse complement strand
AGATGAAAAAAATCTCATCTACATTTTTTCAGGTGCAGTAACACCCAAAATATCTAAAGCGTTTTTAATAGTGGTTTTGGCTCTGTCAACCAAAATGAGCCTGGTATCTTCCACATCAGAACCTATGACCTGTTCTGATTTATAGAACTTGTTGAATGAACCGGCTAAGTCTTGAGCATATTGGGTAATATTGTGCACTCTCTTTTTGTTTGCACAGTCTTCAACAACCTGTGGGAATTTGGCGATTTGTCTTACCAAGTCCTGTTCGGCATCATTTGGAACCCAGTCATCTGCTACTTCCAAAGCACTTATATCCTTACCTGATTTTTCAAGCAGTTTGCATGCTCTTGCATGAGCATATTGAATGGAAGCACAACCTCTTTCAAAGCTTAAAGCCTCATCCCACTTGAATGTCAAGTGTTTTTCAGGGGACAGCTTAGCGATGAAGAATCTTACAGCACCAACACCAATCTCTTCAGCCATTGGGGCGATTTCTTCCTCGGTCAAATCAGGATTTCTTGATTTGATTTCATCATGTGCCCTTAAAACAGCCTCATCAATAAGTTCATCAACTGATACAAATTTACCTCTTCTTGTTGACATTGAACCTTCTGGAAGAGTAATGAATTCATAAAAGATTACTTCAGGAGCTTCCTGTCTGAATATTTCTTCAAATATTACTTTAATCTGTTTTGCGGCCAATTTATGGTCAGAACCTAAAATATCAAGAACTGTGTCACCTAAAGTAGCTTTATATTTGTGGTATGCCAAATCACGGGTGGAATAAAGTGAAGTTCCATTGGAACGGCGTAAGACAAACTCTTTTTCAATGTTGAAGTCTGTCAAATCAATGTATAAGACATCGTCCTCTCTTGTAAATCCTTCTCTTTTGATATAGTTGACCAAAGCGTCAACTTCACCGTTTCTGACAAACTGGCCTTCCCAGACGAAGTCGTCATGGACAATGTTCATTCTTAAAAGTGATTCTTTCATTCCGCTGATACATTTGGAGACAACATCCTCAAAGACCTTGTTCAGCTCTTCATCTTCGCCTTCCTCATATTTTTGGATTAATTCATCGACTTTGGCATTTAGAGCTTCATCCTCTTCAACGGCCTTGTTTGCATCAAAGTACAATTTACCGATTTTGTGGTCGATTTTATCTCCTTCATAATCTTCAATCTTCAATCCGCATTCGGTTATACCGCATACAATGATTGCAATTTGTCTTCCCATATCATTTACATAATATTGGGTTACAACATCACGGCCACCTAATTTCAGAAGTCTAGCAAGTGAATCTCCAAAAATAGAGTTTCTGATGTGTCCTATATGAAGAGGGCCGTTAGGATTTGCTGAAGTATGTTCCAATACTATTTTTTCACCGCATTCAGGAAGCTGGCCGTAATTTTCATCGACCTTTTCCAAAAGCATTTTTGAAAATTTGGAATAGTCTATGAAGAAATTAACGTAAGGGCCGAAATTCTGAACTTTGGAAAATATTTCAGGTACTTCAATTTTTTCAACGAGTTCCTTTGCAACCTCAGGAGGAGAAGTCCTTAACTTTTTAGTAAGTGCAAATGCAATAGTACTTGCCAGGTCTCCCAATTGAGGATTTGGAGGAAATTCCAATTTGAAATTCCTGTCGATTTCTACATCATATTGATCTAATGCCTTATTTATGGCATCAATAGCTTGTTTTTCAATTTCAAAATACATTAACTCACCTAAATAAACATTATAAACCTCTTAACCAGAGGGAAAGATATCCAATTTTTGGAATAATAACCAAATTATCACCAAGGGTCACTACCTTTTCTGTAATCTGGTCTGCATTAACATAATATGGGTCAGGAGCATTGTTATTGTCTCCCTTAATAACATACATCGTAGTTCCGTTGACATCGACTATATTGATAATTCTGTGAATGACAGGCTGGTTAAACCATTTTGCATCATAAACAACAACATCGCCTACTTTAACATCTTTCGGGTCAAATTCGTGCAGGCCAAGGAAATCTGCCTTTTCTACAAGTACAATATCTCCCCTATAGAATGCAGGCTCCATACTTCCTGAAACAACTACATTCAAATGTTGTGCTGCAATCAAAACTATTACAAGAATAACAATATATGATGCAACTTCCTTAAAGTCTATTTCCATAATATTACCTTCTTCTTTTTCTGAATGCTTCCTGAAGAGCTATTTCAATGGCATCTGAAGTTTTCTGAATATCCTCCATGCTGTGTGCATTTGAAATAAAGTTGCATTCAAATTGTGATGGAGGAATGAATACGCCCTGTTTCAGCAATGATTTGAAGTATCTCAAGAACTGTTTTCTGTCTGATTGCTGAGCATCGGCATAATTGTAAACCGGAGCAGGATTGAAATAAATCTGGAACATTGATGCAAGCCCGACTGGCTGTATATTGTATTCTTCATCTTCTACAATAGACTGAATGTTTCCTCTAAGATAGTTTCCTTTCCTTTCAAGCTCCTTATAAAATGCATCATCGAGTTGTGTCAAAGTGGAAATACCTGCCTGAACAGAAACAGGGTTACCTGAAAAAGTACCTGCCTGATAAACAGGTCCTTGCGGTGCAATCAATTCCATGATTTCTCTTTTTCCACAGAATGCACCCATCGGAAGCCCACCGCCTACAATCTTACCTAATGTGGTCAAATCCGGAGTGACTCCATAATACTGCTGAGCTCCACCGCGTGATGCTCTAAAACCAGTGATTACTTCATCAAATATTAATACAATATCATTTTCTTCAGTGATTTTTCTAATAAATTCTAAAAAACCAGGTTTAGGTTCAATACATCCAACATTACCCATTACCACTTCCATAATGATACAAGCAATGTTTTCACCTTCTTTTTCGATCAATTCTGTCAAAGCCTCTTCATCATTGAAAGGAACTGACAATGTATTTTTGGTAGTATCGGCAGGGATGCCCGGACTGTCAGGTAATGTGGCAGCACCTGAACCGCCCTTTACTAAAACATAATCATGTGCCCCATGATATGCTCCTTCAAATTTAACTATTTTATCTCTACCAGTAAAACCTCTTGCAAGTCTTATTGCACTCATTGTAGCTTCAGTTCCACTGTTACAGAACCTTACCATTTCAGCGGAAGGAATTCTGTCAACTACTTCCTTTGCAAGATTTATTTCGTTTTCGGTAGGAGCACCATAAGCGGTTCCAATAGTCAATTGATTTGAAACTTCCCTTACAACTTTAGGATCAGCATGTCCCAAAATTAAAGGACCATAAGCCAAACAATGGTCGATGTAGGTTTTTCCATCCTCATCAGTTATTTTTGAACCACCTGCGCTTTTAACAAAAAACGGATAAGGTTTAAATGCACGCACAGGGGAATTTACTCCACCAGGAAAATAATTTTTAGATTCATTGAATAATTCTTCAGAATACATTTTATCACACTACAAATGTTGAATTAATGAATTTACACATGCAACGGCAATAGGTGTTCCACCTTTAGGCCCTTCGACAACTATATTTGGAATATTTGAATTTTTTAAGGCTTCTTTAGAATCGGCAGCTCCAACAAAACCAACAGGAACACCAACAATTGCCTTAAGATTCATTTCTCCTTTTTGATATAAATCCATAGCTTCAAAAACAGCTGTTGGAGCATTTCCTGAAACAACAATTCCTTCAAAATCGTTTTGTGCAGCATACCTCATTGCGGCTGCAGCTCTGGTAATTTGATGCTCTTTAGCTATTTTAACAACTTCTTCATTTTTGATATAACACTCAACATCCCCTTCATATCTAGTAATTCCATATTTAACCATATTAATATCAGTTAAAATAGTTTCCTTATTTTTCAGGGAAGCCATAGCTGCATCTACAAAATCAGAACTCATATAGACTAATTTTGCATATTCAGGATCAGCAGTTGAGTGAACAATCCTTTCAACGATGTCTCTTTCTATAGGTTTTAAGTCTTTGACATCATCACCAAT
This sequence comes from Methanobrevibacter sp., assembly GCF_045541095.1. Taxonomy (GTDB): domain Archaea; phylum Methanobacteriota; class Methanobacteria; order Methanobacteriales; family Methanobacteriaceae; genus Methanocatella. The sequence goes on along the minus strand of NZ_JAZQIJ010000140.1, from coordinate 7,602 downwards.
AAGGCCACGGATAATTTCACGACTCTTGTTTGCGATATCCAAACCTTGCTTGGTAGATGCACCCATGAACATTTTGTCTGTCATAGTATAAATTTTGAATAATATATATGTTAAATATTATGCATGATTCTTAAGTCAAGGCCAAAAACTATTTTTGAGATGCAGAAATGCCTGCAAGATAACCTGTCGAAAAGGCTATTTTTAAATTGTATCCTCCGGTAGGGCCATGCAAGTTCAAAACTTCGCCGGCAAAATACAGGTTAGGAATTACGCTAGATTCCAAGGTTTTGGAATTTACATAGTTTAAATCAATGCCTCCAATTGTAACCTTTGATAAATCCTTATTGAAAGAGGTTATTTCAAAAATGAACCTTTTTAAATTCTCAATCAATCTGTTTTTTGCTTTTTTGTTTATATTGGATAACTGAATTTCACTGTCAATGCCTATATCATCCAAAAAGAATTCTATGAAACTGTTTGTTAAAAAGAGTTTTAAATAGTTTTTAAGTTTTGTTTTTCCTTTAAGCTGAAAATCCTTATTGAATTTGTCCTGAAGCTCTTCACGTGACAGTTCAGGAATTAAATCAATTGCTATTTCCAAATCCAAGTCGACATTTTCATCTTCTAATAAGTTATAACTTATACTTTCTGAAATCTCATTGCTCAGATTGATTACTCCGGGACCGGTAAGGCCAACGTGTGAAAACAGAACATTACCCTTAACCCTGCTTTTCTTATAACTTATAACCACATCATACAATGTTACACCGGCAATTGAAGAGAGATCTTTTTTAGTGATTAACGGCACTAGGCCGTATTTGATGTCAGTTATGGGCTGTGAAGTTAAAGAATAATTTTTTGGACTGCAACCGGTTTGCGGATAGGTAACACCGCCAGTGGCAATGATAATTTTTTGAGCTTTTAACTTATCATTTATAACAAAATCATCACTGATGCTTTTAACTTCAAAGTTATAAATCAAATCAACATCATCTAACTTATCACTTATAACTTTTAAGATATCACTTGACTTTTCACTTTTTGGAAAAACCCTGTTGTCATCTTCCTCGATGAAATCCAAATTAAAAAAAGAAAATAAGTCCTCATTAGTAAATGAGTAAAAAGAGTGTTTTAAAAAATTTTTATTAGAATATGAATTCAATAGCTTTTTTATTGGTTTGTTATTAGTTATATTGCATCTTCCTCCACCGGTAATTAACAATTTACGGCCCAATTGGGAATTTTTTTCAAGCAATACAACTTTGGAAGTTTTACTAGCAGCAACAGCCGCCATCATTCCAGCAGGGCCGCCACCAATAACAGCTATATCATATTCTTTCATAGTCTCTAAGGGGTTAATCTGTGTCTGTCTCTTGGGAAGAGTACACATTCACGGATGTTTTCAGCGCCGGTGAGAACCATAGTCAATCTGTCAGCACCTACACCCCAACCAGCATGAGGAGGCATACCGTATTCAAACGCTTTAAGATAGCTGCCAAATCCTTCAGGATTTAATCCTCTTTCTTCGATTTGTTTTACAAGTAAATCATGTTGGTGAACACGGGTTGCACCAGAGGATAATTCCAAGTTGTTGTACATTAAATCGAAAGCATGAGAGTATTTTTCATCGCCTTCTTTTGGCATTACATAGAACGGTTTGATTTCAGATGGCCATTCGGTTAAGAAATAGAATCCGCCCATAGCGTCTCCTAAAACTTTTTCAGCTTCACGGGATAAATCTTCACCCCATTGCATTTCAACATCACCAGCATTTACGATTTCAAGAGCTTCATCGTAAGTTACAACTGGGAATCTTTTTTCAGGAACTTCAATTTGGTGGTCTAAAATTTCCAATTCGTTTGCACAGTTATCATTCACATCTGTGATTACTTTAACAAGCATGTCATTTAAGATGTTCATAACATCGACATCATCCATGAATGAAGCTTCCGCATCTATGGAAACTGCTTCGTTCAAGTGTCTTAATGTGTCATGCTCTTCTGCTCTGAAAATCTGACCGATTTCAAATACTTTGTCCATTCCGCTTGCCATCATCATCTGTTTGTACAGTTGTGGAGATTGGCCTAAGAATGCTTCTTTTTCAAAGTAAATAATAGGGAATAATTCAGTACCTCCTTCAGTAGCGGATGCTACAAGTTTAGGAGTGTTAATTTCATAAAATCCATTGTCATAGAAGAAATCTCTTATGGAATGGAACATTTGACCTTTGATTTTGAAAATTGCTGAAACGTTTTCTTTTCTGATATCCAAGAATCTTGAATCTAATCTTGTGTCAATTCCAGCTTTTACTTTTTCGGTAGGATCCATTGGTAAAGGTTGATTAGCTAGATTTAAGATTTTAACTTCTTTAGGTAAAATTTCAACACCGTTAGGAGCTTTAGGAGCTTCCTGAGCTAAACCTTTAATTGCAACAACAGATTCTTTTCTTAAACTTCTTAATTCTTCTAAAATTTCTGCTTCTACTTTTTTACTTGGAGCGGTAATTTGTACTCTACCTGTTACATCACGTAGAATAACAAACATAATTCCACCAAAATCACGGATTTCATGTACCCAACCCATGACTGTTACATCAGAGCCTGCAATATCAGCATTGCACTCGTTAGCGTAATTAGTTCTTCTCCAATCATTTAATAAACCTTGCAAAATATTCACCTCGGTTGTAAAAATAAAAATAATGATAAACTTTCATTATAATTTTAGTTTAGTTTTAATGTTTAATAAACATATGCTAAAAAAAAGATATTTCAGTATTTTGTTTGATATCAAATAAAATATATTATTGAAAAAAAATTAGTATATTAGATAAAGATCAATAATTAAAATTTGTCCTTATCCAATGTTTTAATAACTTTTGCGGGTGAACCTACAACAGCAGCATAATCTGGAACATCCTTAGTAACAATTGCTCCGGCCCCAACTATTGCGTACTCACCTACCGTTACACCAGGTAAAATACTGGCTCCGGCACCAATCCATGCGCCCTTTTTGATGTGAATCGGCCTGCAGACTAAGATTTGCCTGTCATATTCATCATGATTGTTGGATAGAAACTGTACATTTGCAGCCACCATAACATCATCTTCTATTGTAATGCCTCCGCGAGCCATTAAAAGTGAATTGGAATTGATGAAAACATTGTTTCCAATTTTGATATGGTCAAAAGCTGCACCTGCTATGGGAGCAATAATTTGTGAATTTTCACCTATGTTATCCCCTAACAATTCTTTTAACAAATCATTATATTCATCTGTCATAGGCATTGTATGATTTAGTTTGAAAACAAGCTCTGACATTTTCATTGCAGAGTTCATTTCCTCTGGAGTCATGTCCCTCATATCTACTCTAATTTCATTTGAAACCATAATATCACTAAAAATTAAAAAATTATAGTTAATAAGAAATATTAACTATTTTAATCTTGTTTTGAAAGAATTTGCATGTGCATAAAAACCTTCATATTCGGCTATCGGAACTGAAGTTTTAGACAGTTCTTTTAACCCTTCCTTTGTTATTCTTTGAACTGTTGGTTTTTTAATGAAAGCTTCAGTTGAAAGACCTGAATACATTTTAGCGCCACCACCAGTCGGTAAAACGTGATTAGTACCTGAACCGTAATCACCAGCCGCAACAGGAGAATAAGCACCTAAAAATATGGATCCTGCATTGTTGACATGTGACAATGTTTCATCATCATCTATTGTAGATATGATTAAATGTTCAGGAGCATATTCATTTGTAACATGAATTGCTTCTTCAAATGTGTTAGTGATAATAATTTTTCCACTTTTAGATAATGACTGTTCAATTATTTCACGTCTTTCAGCAACTTCTGTTAATTGCTTGACATGCTCATCAGTTTTTAATGCTAACTCTTCACTATCAGTAACCAAAAAGCAGGATGCGTTTGGATCATGCTCTGCCTGTGCCAAGATATCAGTTGCTAAAAATTCAGGATTAGCAGAATCATCGGCCAAAATCAATACTTCTGATGGTCCGGCCGGGAATTCTATATCTACTTGACCATATACCAGTTTTTTTGCAGCAGTTACAAATATATTTCCAGGACCGACAATTTTTTCTACACGAGGAATGGATTCGGTACCATATGCAAGACCTGCAATAGCCTGAGCACCACCGACCTTATAAATTTCATCAGCACCTGCAATGTCAGCAGCTACTAAAATTGCATCCAAAATTTTACCGTCCTTTTGAGGAGGGGTCACACAGATTACCTTTTTAACACCGGCAATTTTTGCAGGTATCACTGTCATCAATATAGATGAAGGATATGCCGCACGGCCTCCAGGTATATAACAGCCAGCTGAGTTTATAGGCCTTACAATCTGGCCTGCAACTATGCCTGGATTAACTTCCATTTCCCATTCAGACGGAATTTGCTTTTTATGAAATTTTTCAATGTTTTCTGCAGCCTGTCTTAAGGCAGCAAGTAAAGAATCATCTAATGTATCATAAGCCTCTTTAATTTCATCCTTTGATACTTTCAAATTTTCTATCAATACACCGTCAAATTTTTCAGTATATTCTATAATAGCCTTGTCCTTATTAATTTTGACATTATTTAAAATATCGGAAACTATATCTAAAACCTTATTTACATCCTCTTCAGAGCGTTTAATTGTTTCAGACAAATCAATATCGGAATAATTTAATATTTCCATATTATTACCTCAAAATAGCGCCGGTATCTGCAGAGTGAACAAGTTTTTGGTATAATGCTAACCACCCATCAACTTCACTTTCAGGGTGTTTGACATCTTTTAATCTATTGGCTATTTCCTCATCGGAAAGTTCAACATTGATTAATCTATTGTTGATGTCAATTTCTATTATGTCTCCATTTTGAATTGCGGCAATCGGTCCGTTCTCCATAGCTTCAGGAGATACATGGCCAATACATGGCCCTCTGGTTCCGCCTGAAAATCTACCGTCTGTTATTAATCCTACATCCTTGATGTTCATACCTGCTAGTGCGGATGTTGGATTTAACATTTCACGCATTCCAGGACCTCCTTTAGGTCCTTCATATCTGATTACTACAATATCCCCTTCACTGATTTCATGATCGAAAATTGCTGCAGTAACTTCCTCTTCTGAGTTGTAAACTTTTGCAGGTCCTTTAAGATGCATAAGATTATCTGCAACTGCACCTTTTTTAACAACACTACCATTAGGAGCAAGATTACCTTTTAAAATTGCAATTCCACCATCTTCATGAACAGGATTATCCAAAGTATGAATAACATCAGTGTTTTTATTTTCAACTGTTTCCAAGTTTTCCTTAATGGTTTTACCAGTTACTGTTAATTGATCTGTGTCAATTTTATCTCCTAAAGTTTTTAAAACAGCCTGAATACCTCCGGCCAAGTGTAAATCCATCATTGAATCTTCACCTGCTGGAGAAATTAGGGCAATATGTGGAACCTTTTTGGAAATTTCATCGAAAAGTTCCAAATCAACATTGACACCTTCAACCTCATTAGCTATTGCAGGAATATGAAGTGCGGTATTTGATGAACCGCCTAAAGCCATGTCAACTGCAATTGCATTGTTGAATGCTTCCTGTGTCATGATGTCTGATGGTTTGATGTCCTTTTCAACTAGTTTGATAATTTGTTTACCTGATTCAAAAGCGATTTTGTTGTTTTCTTCTGTCCTTGCATGAGTTGTTGCACATGATGGTAAGGATAAACCAAAGGTTTCTGTAATACATGCCATAGTATTTGCAGTAAATAAACCTGAACAGCTTCCAGCTCCAGGACATGCGCATTTTTCAAGAGCATATACTTCATCTTCAGACATCTTACCGGCAGAATTAGCACCTACAGCTTCAAAAACAGTAATCAAATCAACATTTTTACCGTCATATACTCCGGATTGCATTGGTCCTCCTGTAACAACAATACTAGGTACGTTAACACGTGCTGCACCCATTATCATTCCAGGAACTACCTTATCACAGCTTGGAATCAATACCAGACCATCGAACGCATGACCTTTGGTCATACTTTCTACAGTAGCTGCAATAATTTCCCTTGAAGGGAGTGAATATTTCATTCCTTCATGGTTCATGCTTATTCCATCACATACGGCCATGGTATCAAATTCAAATGGAATACCGCCAGCAGCAATTATTCCTTCTTTAACAAACTCAACAAGTTCCTTTAAGTGTATATGACCTGGTACAATATCTGTAAAACTGTTTGCTATTCCAATGAATGGCTTATCAAAGTCATCATCTGTAAGGCCACAAGCTCTTAAAAGAGACCTGTGAGGAGCTCTTTGAATACCTTTTTTAATATTATCACTTTTCATTTAATCACACTAAAAATTTAATCATAAATATATATGGAATTAATATCTTTTATAGTATGTTAATTTATTGGGCAAATTTAAAAAAATTTAAAATTTAAAAAAGAATTTTTGCATAAAAAAATAGAACGAATATAATATATTGAAATAGAAAAAAATACATGAAAAATACTATTATAATATCTAAATTGACAATAATTTTTTGATATAGGCATCCCCAAAATAATATTAAGGTGGATGCTGATCTTGTAACAAAGAATGATAAAAAAATAATATAGTAATGAAATATTTCATTCAATTTTTCGAGCAACACACTTCCATTTTTGAGCCCTTACCTCATCAAAGAAATACTGTGAAAATACTTCTATTACAAAATTATTGTCATTCAAAATTTTAGCAATTTCTTCAATAGAATAATCTCTTTCACAAACTGTGTCACTCCACAATAATTCATTGTTTTCATAATATTCAACATTAATTTTAACAATATTTCCTTCTCTTTGAGGGGTATAAGAAAGATTTTTAAAATTATCTGAAGATTTGCTAACTTTTTCAAGAGGTATAATATCAAAATAATTTATATCAAAAATAAATAAACCGTCAACTCTAAGATGTGTGTTAACATTTTGAATTATTTTTTTAATATCGTCAGTATTGGTTATATGATTCAAAGCATCGTCAGTGCAGGTGATAAAATCATATTTTTCACCATCATGATAATCAATAATATCATGTTTTATAAATTCAATGCCCGGATAATTTTTTAAAGCAATAGCCAACATTCCCCCGGATATATCCACACCTTTTGTTTCAATAGCTTGTTCTTTAAAAAAATTGCATAATGTTCCAGTTCCGCAGCATAAATCTAAATTTTTCCTGAAATTTTCATTTGGATGCACATTAGTGAAATATTTTAACATTGATTTGCCAAAGACTACGGAAAAATCGCTAACGCCACAGTCATCATAAACTTCACTGAATTTGTCATAAAAATCATACATATTATAATATTTATTAATTAACATGTTTAAAGATAAAAAATTTAAGATATTATACTTCTAAATTATGAGTCTGCCAAATTAATTAGGTTGATGGTTAATTTTTTTTGGAATAATGTTGCCGCATTATCTCATTCTACATACACTAAACAAACAGCACGTAACATATATTCAGAGAATATAATAGGTTATGTATAAAAAAAAATGGAATAATTTAGTTTTAAGGAAAATATACAAAATATCAAAGTAC
>NZ_JAZQIJ010000139.1:0-2920 GCF_045541095.1 Methanobrevibacter sp. | reverse complement strand
ATAATAAATTTAAATTGTTTTTATGTATTTTAAATGAATATTATTAATTTTGTTAAAAATAGTAAAGTTTATATAGTAGGTAATATAACATTAACATAAGTAATTAGATTTTAACAAAATTACTTGCCCACTTAAATACTTTTTGCAAAATGAATTGATTTGTGGATTAATATGAGAACCATGATTAAATATTTAAGACAAGAGCTCAAAATGAGCCAAAAAGAACTTGGGGACAAGGTGGGTGTTACTCGTCAAACGATTAATGCGCTTGAAAATGGGAGATACAATCCCTCCTTATTTCTGGCTTATGAAATAACCCAGGTTTTTAACAAAATGTTATTCAAAGGTGATAGACAACAATACTTCGTAATGGAAGATATATTCATATTTGATGATGACTACTATTAGGTGATAAAATGATTTTAGACATATATAAAGATTCATTTGAATATTCAGCACAGGACTGGAAAACATTGGTCATATTGGGTGTAATGGCAGTTCTGAGTTTTCTTTTACTGCCTGTTTTCCTGGTTACTGGATATAATTACAGGGTAATAAATACAGCGGTCCACGGAATTATAAACGGAAAAGATCCTTTACCAGATTTTGATGATCTGGTAGGCATGTTCGTCGACGGTATTAAAGTCGTAATTGTTCAATTTGCATATGTTCTTGTTCCAATCATTGTCTTTTTGATATTTGCAGCCATTGCATCATATCTCGGCGATGTAGCATCAGTTGCAGCAATGATTATCGGAAGTTTAATAACATTTATCCTCGTAATCATCTGCTGTTTGATGGTTCAGATGGGACTGTGCCACATGGCATACAATGACGGTGCATTTTCAAAAGCATTCGCTGTTAAAGAACTGATGAAAGTAATTGATGACATCGGATGGGTCGAATGCATTGCAACATACTTGGGATTAATAATCATAACTTTAGTAATTGCAATAGTCGTAACTACACTCATTGGATTAATTTTCTCCATATTTGGATTCTCTGGACTTATGTTAGGTGCAGATACCAGTGGAGTATTCTTATTGGGAACATTCATCAACTGGTTAGTTTCAATGTTCCTGGTAGGACCATATTTAAGCATATTCAATTCAAGATCTCTTGGATTGTTATACTCAATGCAAATCGAGTGATTATATGGCAAGCATAACAGACTGTGTCGCTGAAGGGTTGAAATACCCTTTCAACGACCCTAAAAAACTTATGGGTATTGGTGTTCTATTCGCACTGATTAGCGCAATATCTGTATTTATAAGTGTAAAATCATCTGATATCTTAAGAATTGCAGTAAACGTAGCCGAAAATACAAATGCTACAGTATCACACATTTCATTTTCACAATTACCTGCCGGAGACATTTATCTTGTAGCCGGTTTGACCATTGTCAGTTTCATCATATCATTATTCATACTCGGATATCAGTATAATGTTGTAAAATTCTCAATCGATAAAAAGGAAGATCTTCCAGGCTTTGAAGATATTGTAGGAATGTTTGTTAAGGGAATAAAATACTTACTTGTAATATTGGCATACAATATAATTCCAATGATTGTATTTTTTGGTGGAATAGCATTGGCCGGTGACTCATCAGCAATGCCGGTTATCTTCCTGATTTCAGCAATATTGTTCCTAATAGCGTATTTCCTCATGATTATGGCATTGAACAATATGGTTGCATATGACAGTATTAAAAAGGCCTTTGACCTGCGTGAAATAACTGACAATATTTCAAATCTCGGATGGGGAAAATATATCGGAATAATACTTTTTACAATCATTGCATATATGATTATCATGGTTGCGATAAGCTTCATATTGAGCTTCATAACTGCAATATTTGCGGTAGCCGTTAATCAGGCGTTAGTCGTATCTGCTTTCGTTGCAATAATTGAAGGATTATTCATAGACTCTTACGGTGCGGTATTCTACAATAGGGTCTGCGGATCAATATACAGGGAAGCGATTAAATAATTCAAATTTTTTAAATTAATATTATATAGGTGGTCACGTGAAATTAGATTCAAAAATTTTAGGTGTTTTGATGGCGGCATTGGCTGTCGTCGTGGTAATTTCAGCTGTTAGTGCAGTTGATTTGGCAAATGATTTTAAATATGGTGATTTTGCAGTTAGTGTTCCTTCAGGAACTAGTTTTGATGAAAATGTAAATATCGGCGTCAGTGACATGAATCTGACAATTTTAGTAAATTCCGGAAAAAATTCCAAAGATGTTAACTCAATAACCTACTTTAAGGACGTATCTTCCGATAAAAAAGAAATAGCAGGATTTATCAAGGATTTGGAAAATCAGGGAAAAAAGGTTAATGAAACAGATAAATATGTCGTTTTAAAAAATACTCACAAATCCCATGATATCAATATTGAAACTGATTTAGATGGCATTTTTAACATTGCCAATGATGTCTTTTCAGGTGACGGTTTAAGTGTTTCCTCTGAAGGCAGTTCACTTTCCTTATCTGGTAAAGGCGTAGAGGTTTCAGATGCAAACGGTGAGGGCATATCTATTTCATCTGATGGAATAAATATTAATGGCAATTCCTCTTCTGAAAATGTGACAGCTAATGTTACTGAAGATTTAAAGTCCAATTTTGAATCTTCTGATTATTCAGTCTATCTGAAAAACAATGATGGAAGTCAGGTCGTTGTCATTTCAGGAAACAATCTGGAACAGTTAAAATCAATGGCTGAAACAGTTTCATTTAAAGGGAATTAATATTTAATATTCCCATTTATTTTTTTCTTTTTTTTAATTAAATTTGAGTGTTGGCAGAAATTATTGACTTTTAATAACTGTTCATTTTCTAACTAATTTTTCTATTTTTTATTAAATTTTGTTCATTTTAAATATTTGCTTTTTTAAATATCATTTTTCATCACATTTTTT
>NZ_JAZQIJ010000138.1:0-27294 GCF_045541095.1 Methanobrevibacter sp. | reverse complement strand
AAAGAAATAAATAAATACTTATTAAAACAATAATTTAAAAAATAAAAATTAATTTTTATTATAATATAATTTTATTAGAATGAAACAAAGTCAGTATTACAAAAAATAAATTAAATAATACTAATAATTTTATTATAAGACCAATGTCTCAATAAACTATTTGATATTTAAAATTTTCTATTTAATTCAAATAAAAATTTCTTTATATATAGGTCAACCTAAATATTAATTGGTGATAAAATATGAAGTTCGGTATAGAATTCGTACCACAAATACCATTAGATGAATTAGTAAGTTTAGTAAAATTAGCAGAAGACGTCGGTTTTGAATACGCATGGATCACAGACCACTACAACAATAAAAATGTATACGAAACCTTAGCATTAATTGCAGCTGAAACTGAAACCATTAAAATGGGTCCTGGTGTAACCAACCCATACGTAAGAAGCCCTGCAATTTCCGCTTCCGCTATCGCAACCATTGACGAAATTTCAGAAGGAAGAGCTACCTTCGGTATCGGTCCTGGTGACAAAGCAACTTTCGACGCTTTAGGAATCGCATGGGAAAAACCTGTATCCACTATTAAAGCAGCAATCGCTGACATTAACACTTTATTAGCTGGAGGAAAAACCGAAGCTGGTGCAGCATTAGGTGGAGCAAAAGCTGTTCAAGAACACATCCCTATTTACATGGGTGCTCAAGGACCTAAAATGTTAGAAACCGCTGGAGAAATCGCAGATGGTGTATTAATTAACGCATCTAACCCTAAAGATTACGAAGCAGCTATGCCTATGATCAAAAAAGGTATCGAAGCAGCTGGTGGAGACAAAGCATTTGACGTAGGTGCATACACTGCAACTTCCATTGGTGCTGACTCTGACGCAGCTAAAAACGCTGCAAAAATCGTTGTTGCTTTCATTGCAGCAGGTTCCCCTGCTCCAGTTATCGAAAGACACGGATTACCTGAAGGATTCAACGAACAAATGGGTGCTTTCTTAGCTAAAGGTGACTTCGGTGGAGCTATTGGTGCTGTAACCGATGAAGCACTTGACGCATTCTCCGTATGTGGTACCCCTGATGAGTTCATCCCTAAAATTGAAGGCTTAGCTGAAATGGGTGTAACTCAATACGTAGCAGGATCTCCTGTTGGTAAAAACGTAGAAGAATCCATTAAATTATTAGGAGATGTAATCGCAAGTTTCTAAACTTGCTTTCTCTTTTCTTTTTTTCTTTTTTTATACAACATTTCATAACTTTTAAGACTCTTTTTAACTAAATTATTATATATGAATAATATGAAATTTGGTATCGGACTTATACCTCAAGGCAATGATGATGAAAACATAAGATTATCCAAGCTTGCCGAAGATGCCGGATTTGAATATTTATGGATTTCAGACAATCCGAACATGGATCTCTATAAACTATTACGAAACATTCTTATTGAAACCGAAACAATAAAAATTGGACCGGGAGTTACAAATCCATTTATAAGAAAACCCGGAAAGTTATCCATTGAAATGATGAATCTGAATAAACTATCAGACAACAGGATTACTTTAGGAATAGGTCCCGGAAATAAGTCCCAACTAGACAAGATGAACATCACATGGGAAAAACCATTGACTAAACTTAAACGGTCCATCAATGTCATAAATGACATGAATCATAACAACCCAAAAAACAAGATTCCAATCTATGTTGAAGCGACAGGCCCAAAATTAGTGGAACTTGCAGGTAAACTAACAAACGGAGTCATGGTTAATGCATCACATCCGAAAGATTATGGTATGATATTAAAACAAGTTGAAAACAGTCCTGAAATCTCAAAAAAGGGTGAAAATCAATTTGACATAATGGCATACAGTGCCACTTCCATAGACAATGATTATCAAAAAGCCCAAAATGCCGCAAAAATCGTGGTGGCATTCATCATTGCAGGTTCACCAGCACATGTTCTGGAAAGACATGGCATATCTGAAGAAATTAGAAATGACATATACCTTTCCCTTTCAAAGGGAAACATCGGAGGAGGCATGCGACTGGTAAAAGATGATTTCATCGAGGAATTTTCAATAGCTGGAACCTGCGAAGACATAATTCCTAAAATCAAAGATCTTGAAAAGATAGGAGTGACACAATATATTGCCTCAGCACCAATTGGAAATAACATTGCAGAATCAATTAAATTATTCGGAGAGGTCATTTCAACCTACTGATTTTATACAATAATTTTTATTATAAAACATCCAATATTATAATATTATAATTATATTATTGCAGGTATTATAATGGAAATTGAAAAATTAACAAAAGAGATTAGGCAACATGCCTTCGAGCGAAAAGAGCCAAAAACTCCTGAACAGGTGGGTGCCAGCTGGTATAATGATGATTTGACATATGATGACGTTAGAAAAACATTATTCATTATACTGCCGACTCCAGGTTGTGCCTGGGCGCTTGGCGATAGCGGCGGATGTACAATGTGCAGTTATGTTTCAGACTGTACTTTAGAACCGATTGACACTGAAACCATCCTTAAAATTTTCAATGAACATCTCAAAAGGCATCCTATTGAAGAAGAGGAAAAAATTACCGTGAAATTATTTGCCTCAGGAAGTTTTTTAAATCCATATGAGCTTCCAAAGGATGCTCGTGATGAAATATTAAAGACTTTAATTGCTTTGGGCAATGTGAGTGAAATTGTAGTTGAATCACGACCGGAATATGTTAAGGAAGAGGTTCTGGATGAAATCTTTGACATCATAGGAGATACTCTATTTGAAGTGAGCATAGGTCTTGAAACATCAAATGACCATACTCGTCTTAAAAAAATCAACAAGGGATTTACCCGCCAGGACTTTGAAGATGCACACAAACTGATGCAAAAACTAAAAGAAAGCAAAGGATATAACTTAAAAACAAAAGCATATATTTTTGTAAAGCCTATTCTGGTATCTGAAGCTCAAGCCATAAACGAAGCGATAGAAACTGCAAAGTACTGTGAATCAATTGGTATCGACAGACTTTCATTTTGCCCTGCAACAATTCATGGCGGAACTGTCATTGAACGTTTCTGGAGAAAAGGAGCTTACCAGCCACCTTGGATTTGGTCATGTGTTGAAATAATTAATACCGTCAGAAGGCAAATCGATATTCCTGCACTTATGGACACATCAGGTTTCGGTTCAAGGAGAGGTCCGTACAACTGCAAAAAGTGCAGCAAGGACTTGAAGCATATGATAATTGCCAACAACCTGACACAAAGCCCAATTGAATATGACTGCGAGTGCAAAGGTGAATGGTTGGCCGAAGTTGAAAACTCCGACATGAACGAATCCGCTGTCGAGATAAAACATATACCATTATATTAGCTGAAATATTAATTTTATAATTAGGAGGAAAATATGAAAAGCAAATTTCTCAGTTTACTGGCCATACTTCTTGGATTGATAATTATCATATTTCCAGTAATGGGAGTTATTGGAGTTAGCGATTTGATTGGATTGTCAATATTATTGATATCCATTTATTTGCTGGTTATGGGAGTATCCATAATCGACTACAACAGAGGTGGAGCTGTAATTGATCTACTTTTAGGGATATTGTTGCTCATATTAAGTATCTGCTTAATATTTAATCCTGCATTGTTGGGCTTTTTAGCTGAAATTACCCTGTATCTTGCAGGAATACTTCTGATTGTTGTGGGTGTTGTATCCCTCATAAATAATCGTCAGTCCAGATATGGATTTTATATTGGAATTGCAGGCGTTGTGCTGGGATTATTATACATAATCATCGGAACATATGTGGCAAACCCGATTGTTCTGGGAACATTGATTGGATTATGGCTGATAATCAGCGGCGTTTTAAAATTATTGGATGGTTAAACCATCCAAATCTCTCTTTTTGGTGTTAATATTGATTGGAATTAGTGCAGATTTTGACCCCGTCCATAAGGGTCATGAAAAATTAATAAAGGAAGCCCGTAAAATAGCTGATAGCGAAGGAAAAAAAGTTGTGGTTTACTTAAATAAAGGATTCAGTGCAAACCACGCACCATTTTTTGTCGATTTCGAAGCACGCCGTGAAATGGCGCTGGCTTTGGGAGCGGATGATGTGAAATCATTTGAAGGTCTTCACCACAGACTTGTTTTATCTTATAGTGTTCCCATAAGGCTTAAGCAAATGATTGATGACGGCGTTACAGACTACATCACATCAGCCAGTATTCCACTATCCGAAATAAAATCAAAGGCGCAGAAGTTCATTGATGAGGGGAACTTTGTCGGAATGCCTAAAAGCTATACCAACAGAAATGAAATCCGCTGGTATGCAATCAACGAATTTTTAGGATCCAAGCTCAAATATCATATAGTTAAAGAGTATAATAAAGACAAATATTCCGGTCGCCTAATCAGACAGTCAATCATCGACAACGATATGACACTTACAAAAGACGTTAAAAAACTTCTTCCCAAAACCACCATTGAAATACTTGAAAGGGAAATTGAAGCCGGAAGAGTTCCTGGAGAGCGAAACTGGGCAGACATCTACAAGAGAATGAATACATATTCAAGGGGAAATCTTGAAAAGATAGCTTATCTTAATGGAAACACCATTAATGAAATCATCAAAAGAAGAGTTTATAGAGACCCTGAATCTATCTGGGCAGTATTTAGGCGTTCAGATTACGGGCCGGTTATGACAAGACTTGCCGTAAGTGCAATCGAAATGGAAGTCAGCAAAAGGGAAGTCATGGAACTGATGAAAGGTTATGAAACGCAGGGAGTAATACCTGACAACCAGAAAGTCCAAAAGGTAATCGACAGGGCATGGTATGTTGCAAGCGAAGGTGAAAATGGTGTGAGTGCACGTGAAGCAAACGATACCTTCAGAAAAAAAGATATTGAAGTGAATGCACCGTTAACACTTGAAGCGGGTCTTAACCTGACAAAATTCGAAACCAAAATAACTAAAGAAGGGCTGGACACTGATTTGTATGTTGACAAAAACGGAAAGATTTCAGTCCAGTTTAAAAGTGAAGGCAAAAAAATCAAAACTAATTTAAGGCTTCCGGCCATTGAGGTAACCTACTTAAGATACATTATGGATTCCCATTTCATACCTGTCAGAGGAAATATAAAAAAGGCCAAAAAAGGGTTTAAGGTTAATGTGGTTATTGGCTGAGCTTTTTTAAGGCAGCTTTAACCATTGTCAAATCTTCATTTTTAAAATAAGAAATGATTTCTTCCAATTCCTCACTTTTTCTTTTTGAATTTGATAGAGTGTTTTCTATTCTGGAAAGTGACTTGCCTTTGAATTCATCACCTTCAGTAAGTGAAAGAACATCGAAAAATTCATCTTCAAGGTCATGTTTTTTGGCTAATTTTTGTGATTCGATTAAAAGTGCAGACAGCGTTTTGGTATATGTGCTTCTAAGCATCTTCAGGATAGCAGCATCCCCAACACTATCACTGATTTTTCTAGTATCAATGAATTCATTTAAAAACATTAGCTTATGGCATGATTGGCCTGAAATATATAGTATCGGATTTTCAGAGTCAATCTTTCCGATGATTGCTCCATCGACAAAATCTTCTACATATTCACTAATTTTTAATGTGGTTTCAGGAGAAATGTTATTCAAATCCAAATATGTTCCCCTGCAATGTTTTCCATATTTCTGAGCGATATCGAGAGCGGTTTTAGGAGATGTTGCGCAAAATAAGATGTCTGATTTAATGGCCACCTCCTCAAAAGTGTCCAAAACCTGAATTCCACTTTTTTTGATATTTTCACAGGTTTTATCTGACCTGTCTTCAAGGGATGTGATGAAATCTATATCATTCGCTTTGATTAATTTAAAAAGATTTTGGTTTACCTTTCCAAAACCTATCAGGCCGATTATCATGGTATCACTATTTCTTAAAAAGAAGCATATCATGCAGGTTTACGCCAATGTCACGTGAAATAGTATTGCATTTGGCGCACAATAAAAAGAAAATATCCTTATCTGACAAGTCAATTTCAGTCAGGCCTTCATAGTTTCCCATGCCTTTGGAAATTATGAATTTGTGGCTGTTGAAAATCTCCCTAAATTCATCTGAAATCTGACTGTCGACATATCCCACCGTTCCACATCCTATCTCAACGAGCTCGCCATATTCATCAAGACCAGCCTCCAATGCCTCAGGCATGCATGCATCGTTTAGGATAGGTTCAGATTTAACTGCAATTGTAATATTCACTCCATACTCTTTAATTTTTGAAAGCAATAATTTATCAAATACTATCTCTCCAGTGTTGTCCACCAAATAGAGTACATTATCATATTTATTAAGTGCATCTTCAAACTCTGCGATATCCTTTCTGGTCAAATCCTTTTTAAGGGATGATTTTATGACGCTTTCGATATCATCATCCAATGTAAATGCTCCGAAATCCAGGATGTTTCCGATGATGGCTATTTTTACATAATTTTCCAGGCTGTCATCTTCCGCCAATATTTTCTTAACTTCAGGCAGGTATTTTAATGCAATCTGGTTTCCTTCTATTTTTTCCCTGTAGTATGGGTCCATGCATCCTGTCTTTTCCTTAATCATGTTGTGCATCAGAGATCCTGTGCTGTTTGAATTGGTTCCATTCTTGAAATTTTGACTCAGAAATTTGAAAATTTCACTCATGATTTCCATTTTCAGAGCTTCATCATCAGTTGACAAATCCATGGCTTCTCTGGCTTGCCTTAAAAAACAAGGCCCACATTCATAACTTATCTTCACCTAACCACCATAAATAATTTGAACTAACTGTATTTCATCGCCTTTTTCAATTACAGTATCTTCTATAACGAGTTCTCCGTTCTGTTTGGACACCATGGTTTGGGCGGATAAACCCATTTCATCAAGTAAATCCTGAATTGTATATTTTTCATCTGGTAACTGTCTTTCTTCATTGATGTCCTTATATTTTAATGTGAATGTCATAATATCATAATCCTAATTCTTCTAAAAATGAGCATGCTTTGCACAGCTCATTTGCTGAAGGTTCACCGCATCGGGCACATCTTCCGTGATGAAATTCCTTTTTTAAATCGTTTTTCAAACTGCCCTTGATTTTATCATATCCCCTTAAGGTGGAATATTTTATTGTCGGATGCTTTTCTGACAACTGGTTTATTAGCTCTGAAACTTCTCCCCTGAATGACTGCATAGCATAAGGGCAACTGTCAAAGTGAACTTCAAGGTCCTTTGCAACCACATATACTCCTATTTCACGTTCCGGAATTTCTCTTAATGGTTTGATTTTTGGAGTGAACTCTTCTGCCTTTGATTCTGTTTTGGCGCCGAGCTTTGTCAGATTGTCCATGTTCCCCTCAAGATAGTTCATCATGATTGCCTGAACTTCATCATCCAGATTATGGCCTGTTGCTATTTTTGTCGCACCCATTTCACGTGCTGCCTTGTTGATGATTGTCCTTCTGAAAACTCCGCAGTAGGTGCAGGATCCCTTGTGGTTTTCCTTTTGCATTATTTCATCCAATGTGATGCCATAATCTTCTTTTAATGAGACAACCTTATGTTCTATCCCCAGTCTTTCGGCATGACGGATTGCAATATCAACACCGTCCTGCCTGTAATTTGCAATTCCCTCATCAACGGTCACTGCACATATGTCTATGATGTTTCGTTCACGAAAACTGTTAAGGATTTCCAAAGTGGTTACACTGTCCTTTCCTCCTGAAAGTGCAACCAATACCTTGTCTCCCTTATCAAGCAGTTTTTCCTTTTTGACAGTCTTGATAACTTTTTTTTCTATTGATTCGATAAAACAGTCACGGCACAATAGCTGACCGGACTGCGGTCTTTTAAAAATAACTTTAGGATTTCCGCATTTACTACACTGCATTTTGATTACCTACATTTGCTCTACAAAATGTGCCAACTGATTTAAAGTGTTTACTTCAAATACCTGTGCCCCTGCCTCTTCATATAGTGACACGCAGCTGTCCACAACATCCCATTTGTTTCTGTCTTCGGGATTTAAAATGACTACCTTTTTGGAATCCCGTACAATTTCTTCCAAAACACCTACACTTGCAGGAATGCCATTGACTTTAGGTCCTGACCAGTCACGGCAGTCAGACAGAATTATCACATAGGACTTGTTGTTTATGTTTGCCATTTCCTGGAATTTTGTGAATGAGGAATACATGTCCGAAGTCCCGTGAACCATCATGTTTTTAACCCTCATGTCCTTGACCTTGACGAAAGAATCAATTAGATATTCCTCCTTAAGAGCCTGTGTTGTTTCTATAACCTTGTTGTCAAATTCAAAGGTTCTTGAACGCTTGAAAGCAGTCTGAGCTGAAAACATCAGCATGAAAAACCAGCTGCTGATCCATTCACAGGACCCGCTTATGTCATTAAGGAACAAATGTTCATTTTTATGTGGCCTTGGCTTTGCCTTTATTAAATCAAGAGGAACCCCACCATATTTCAGATTATTTCTAATGGTTCTTCTCATGTCAATTTTATGGGTGTGAGACTGAACTTTTCTTCTTGAACGCTTGTTTGCAATCCTTTTACCTAACCTTTGGCAAATCTCAAGCATTCTAGGGTCGAAACGATTAAGTTTTGTCAAATCCTTGTTCATCAGCTCGCCGTCTCTTTCAAGCTGCTTTACTTCTTCCAAAAGAGGCTGACCGGACAACATCTTAAGCTTTTCATTGTTGATCTTTTCACGATTGAGTTTCTTATAAGCGTTATTCTGTTTTTTGATAACATACTTGTTGGAAGTAGGACCTTTTCCACGATAAGCCTTACCCCTGTCAAGTTCCTTAGCTTCCTCTTTTTTGACCTCTTCCTTAAATACCTCTTCAAAAATTTTCAGAAATTTTGGAATATCGTATCTGTCCTTTACATAAACTGCCATCAGGGCTGTCTTTAAAAGCTGCCTGTCTTCGGAACCCAAATCCATATAGATTTGAGTGGCCGCATATGTACTTCTTATACTTACAGGCAATCCCTGATCACGCAGTTTGGAAGATAAATTTGCAATTTTGTTGATCATCTTATCGTTTGCTTAAAATATCCTTGACAACTCTTTTTTTGTCGCTTTCTGTTTTGATGGCAACTCCAATGCTGTCTTCAAGTGACTTGTTGATGTCGGAGGTTCCCAGATTGGTGACTGACCTTACCCAGTCGACTGTACCTCTGACTGAAGGTTTTTTCATCAGATTCAGGTTACGTATGTCATGAATCAGTTTAACAACATGTGAAACTGTCTCATCATCAGCTTCAGGCAATTTTGATTTGACTATTTCGATTTCACGCTCAACTGTAGGGTATGGAATATATAAGAAGAGACATCTGTCCTTTGTTTCATCCAAAAGTGACCTTTGAGAGTTTGAAGTCAGTATTACAATAAGGTCGTTTTGAAGCTGAAATGTTCCGAGGTCATTGATTGTGATTTCATGTTCACCTAATGCCTGGAGCAAAAAGCTTTCAACCTCTTCATCAGCCTTGTCAATCTCATCAATTAGAAGAACAGAATCTTTCTCATTTAAAAAAGCATTAAGAAGAGGCCTTTGTATGAAGTATTCCTCATCAAATATCTTATCTTCAGTGTCTGTTTCCTTGTTACGGGCAGCTTCAAGATGCAACAGCTGCTTTTGATAGTTCCACTCTCCAACAATCTGTTCGAATGTGATTCCTTCATAGCATTGAATCCTGAAAAAATCCCTTTCAAATGATTTTGCAATAACCTTGGCCAATTCGGTCTTTCCTACCCCCGGAGGCCCTTCAATAAGCATAGGCCTTCCAAGAAGGAATGACAAATAGACAGTTGTTGAAATCTCATTATTTGAAACATACTGGGCTTCAAGCAGTAATTTGTCAATATCTTTAATGTTAATGTTTTCAGTTTGCAAACTTTAGCCTCTTATTTTTTTTACTATTAAATTATAATTTTAAAATCATATAAAAGTTATGTAGTTAATTATATATTAATGTGTTAAATAATATATTATTAATACAATGGAGGATTATGAAATATGGAAAAAGATGATGCCATTATTATTATATTGATGATATTAATTGTTCTTGCGGCAGGCACATATCTGGTAATAACTGGAGTCGGTTTCCACCTACAAGATAACCAACAACAAGTCAATACCACCAATATTACAAAAAATCATACTCTAAATACAACAAATGTGACAAATGAGTCCGTTTCAACTCAGGACACAGGAGTATACGCTCCGGATTCCTACAGTTACGACACAGGATCAAGCAGTAGTTATAGCAGTAACAGTTACAATTACAACAACAATAACTATCAGCCTTCCACACCAGACAGTTCAGACAGCAGTTCTGACAGTTCTGATGTAACACCGGACAGTGGCGGAGATTCAACACCTGACGTACAACCGGATGACGGTGGAGGACAACCAACACCTGACGTACAACCGGAAGAGGCAAACGGTTAAAATTAATATTTAAATTCATCAGGATTTTTGAACAATTCAAAATCCTGAACATATTCTTTACCAGTTATCATGGCGATTTCGGCTTTTTGAAGTTCTGAACCCAAATAGGCCGCATGCTCCATTCTGGTAACTAATTTTTTTGAAACTATTTCTTCATATACTTCTTTTGCAGTGTGGCCCACAATGACCAAATCGGCCTTGTTTTTCTTAAAATGAGTTGCAGTTATTTGGCTTTCCCTGACTGTTGTTCCATAATCCACATTTATTTTGAAGCTACCTGCCTTATCTCTGATAAATTTCAATGGCTTTTCGATTCTGGTTTCAGGAACTCCATCACGTTCGTTTAGGATGATGTCGTTTCTTTTGTGCTTGTCCTTAAATGCAACAAGATTGATTCCCAAATCCTTTGGAATTGATTTTCTGTGCTTTGCCAAAAACATCATTTTTGATGCAGTTGAAAGCTCATATACGCTTCCTCTGGTTTTTCCACTTTCTTCCGGAGTAAACAGAATACTTACACCCAATTCCATACCAATTCCCGCAAGCAAGACGTTGACACCCCCTGAATCCGCATCCATAAGTTCAGTTACATTACCCACGCCGAAAAACATAGGGGCAGGATTTACTTTGTGAAACTCATGGCAGGCAATTATTGACTCGACAATGCTTGCGCTGTTTACCGGATCAAGAATCAAATCCGCAACATACCTCAATCCTTCAGTATCCTTAATGAGCTGATGCATTGACTCGACCCGTTCAGCAGGAGATTTTGGAGATTTGCCCTGTGAAAAGTTGGTTGGAAGAAGCACTGCAGGAATATCCTTTTCCTTTAGAATTTCCTGGACTTCAGAGTTGTTTCCCAAATCAAGACTTAAGACAAAATCTATCCCATTTTCAGCAGCGACTCTAATTTCATCGGCATTGAGTGTATCTATGCTCAACGGCCTGTCACCCACTATCGGGCGCAAGGTTTTAATCAAATCAGGAATCTTATCTGAAAAGTCTTCACCGGCAGCCATACCTATATCAATCATGTCCGCACCGGAATCAACAAAATACTGGCATTTGTTGATTAGAGCTTCCTTGGATAAAAATGGGGCGTTGGCAATTTCAGACAAAACCCTCATAGGGAAATCTTCTCCAACCGGAAGGTTTCGAATAAGAATATTATTTGGCTTTTCAAGAAGCCTTTTGATGTTTTCCTCATCATTTTCAAAATCCTCGATGAATTTGAATGCCTCTTTTCTTTTTTCATCTTCAATCAGTTTGTCTGCAGGAGTGTCTTCAGACAGATTGATGCTTTCAACAAGGTTTAAAACCATTGCAAGATCAGCCCCGTCGGTTGAACCCTTGAATGTTGGAATTCCCAACTCCTTTGTGATTTCGCGAGTTCCTTTTTTAATCAAACCGGGAACGAGAATCATGTCAATTTCATCAAGTTGGTTTGAAAAACAGGTTTTGATTTCCTTGATAATTTGTCTGGGAGTTAAAAAAGCAGCAACCTGAGTATTATCTGCAATATGCACTATAATATCTTCTTTTGAATCAGATACTACTTCTTTTATTAACGGATATGCCAACTCACCAGTAATTATCAATACTTTCATAACGACCAACCAAATTATTTTATATAATTATTATAGTATGTTAACAGTATTAAAATTAATTATTATTAATAATTGCTATTTAAACTAAACAACTTGTTAAAAATGTATATGAAATAATTGAAAATATTAAAAGAAATATTAAAAAAATAGACAAAAAAGAAACGATTAAATCAAAAAAAATTAAACAAAAATATTCAAAAACGAAAATTTAACATAAAATTTATATATTTTAGAATTTATAATGATTATACATGATAAATATATGGAGGATAAGTAATGATTGAAATTCGTTTTCATGGAAGAGGTGGTCAAGGTGCCGTTACCGCTGCTGAAATTTTAGCAAAAGCAGCATTCAAAGACGGCAAGTTTGTCCAAGCGTTTCCGTTTTTTGGGGTTGAACGTAGAGGAGCTCCTGTAATGGCTTTCACCAGAATTGATGATGAGCCTATTAAAATGAGATATCAAGTATATAATCCGGATTATGTTCTTGTACTGGACGACGGATTATTAAATGTGGTGGATGTATTTTCAGGAATTAAAGACAATACTGAAGTAATTATAAACACCACCGAATTTAAGGGCAGTGGTGAACATAAAGTTTACGATATCGATGCAACCGGTATTGCACTTGATTTATTAGGACGCAATATTGTAAATACAATTATTTTAGGATATTTTGCTAAAAAAACAAATGTTGTAAGTATCGAATCACTTATAGAAGTTATTAAAGAAACCTTCCCTGGAAAAATTGGAGAGTTAAATGCGGAAGCTACACAAAAAGCTTACGAAATGGGATGATAAGGTGAGATTATGGTAAGTATAGGATGTGTAATTAAAACACCGGGAAATACTAAACAAAACAAAACTGGAAGCTGGAGAACTTTCAAACCTATTTTAGACAAAGAAAAATGTATTGATTGTGACAACTGCATTTTGTTCTGTCCAGATTCCTGTGTAAACAAACAACATGATATTGATTACGATTACTGTAAAGGATGCGGAATTTGTGCTTATGAATGTCCATCCGATGCAATCGAAATGGTAAAAGAATAAAAGGAGTGATTTAATGACTAAAGAAGTAATGACCTCAAATAAAGCAGTTGCAGAAGCTGTAAGATTGGCTAAGCCACAAGTTATTCCTGTTTATCCAATTACTCCACAAACTACAATTTCTGAATATTTAGCACAATATGTAGCTGATGAAAAGATTGCAGCTAAATATGTTAAAGTAGAATCCGAACACAGTGCAATAAGTGCTGCAGTTGGAGCAAGTGGTGCTGGAGTAAGAGTATTTACAGCAACATCTTCACAAGGATTAATGTTAATGCACGAAATTCTATTTGCGGCAGCAGGTATGAGAACCCCATTCGTTTTGGCTGATGCAAACAGAGCAATTTCTGCACCGTTAAATATTTGGAACGACCAACAAGATTCAATTGCACAAAGAGATGCAGGATGGTTGCAAATTTATGTTGAAAATGCACAAGAAGCATTGGATACAACCTTAATGGCTTATAAAGTTTCAGAAAATCCAAATGTTTTACTTCCATCAATGGTGTGTTTAGACGGATTTATTTTAACTCACACTGTTGAACCTGTAGAAATTCCAGATCAGGAAACTGTAGATAGTTTCTTACCTCCATACGTTCCGGAACATGCATTTCTTGATCCAAAACAACCAATGTCAATAGGTAACTTTGCAGACCCTGACTACTACATGGAAGCAAGACATGACATGGATGTTGCAATGACCAACTCCATTGAAGTTATTCAACAAGTTTGCGATGAATTTAAAGAAAAATTCGGAAGAGAATATGGTCTTGTTGAAAAATATAAAACAGAAGATGCTGAAATCATCTTTGTTGCAATGGGTTCCCTTTGCAGCAGCATAAGAGTTATTGTAGATGAATTAAGAGCAAAAGGCGAAAAAGTAGGTTTACTTAAAATCAGAGCTTACAGACCTTTCCCTGTTGATGCAATCAAAGAAGCTGTTAAAGACTGTGATAAAATAGCAGTTATTGATAAAAACTTCACATTCGGAATAGGAGGAGCTCTTTATTCAGATATGAAAGTTAAAATTGATAAAGAAATCTATGGATTCATTGTCGGTTTAGGTGGAAGAGACATCACCCCTGAAACCCTCATTGAGGCATATGAAAAAACCAAAGCTCCAGAACAAGATGTAACCTGGATTGGACTTAAGGAGGAATAGATATGGTAGACATACCTGATAAAAATTTATTAGCACCAGGACACAGAGGATGTGCTGGTTGTGGAGCATCAATCGCAGTTAAATTGGCATTAAACGCATTAGGTGAAAATACCGTAGCTGTTTCTGCTACAGGTTGTCTTGAAGTTATGACCACACCTTACCCTGAAAGTGCATGGGAAATTCCATTTATTCATGTAGCATTTGAAAACTCAGGTGCAGTAGCATCAGGTGTTGAAAGTGCACTGAGAATTCAAGGAAAAGATGACGTGAACGTCGTTGCTTTCGGTGGTGACGGTGGAACTGTAGATATCGGTCTTCAATCATTATCCGGAGCTATGGAAAGAGGACACAATATGCTTTACATCTGTTACGATAACGAAGCATACATGAACACAGGTATTCAAAGAAGTGGAGCAACTCCATTCGGTGCAACCACTACAACTTCACCTCAAGGGGTAGCCAGTTTCGGAGAAGACAAACCTAAGAAAAACATGCCTATGATTATGGCAGCACATGGAATTCCATATGTCGCAACCGCTTCAATTGCTTATCCTGAAGATTATGTTAAAAAAGTTAAAAAAGCAGCTGAAACAAAAGGACCTGCTTATATCCACTTACAACAACCATGTACAACAGGTTGGGGATATCCTTCTGAAAAAACAATTGAAATGGGTAGATTAGCTGTTGAAACTGGATCCTGGATTTTATACGAAATTGTGGACGGAAAATTCGAAATCACTTACAGGCCTGAAGAAAGAAAACCTGTAAAAGAATATTTAGCACCACAAAAAAGATTCAGACACTTAAATGATGAAATCATTGAAAAAATCCAAAAATACGTTGATGCAGAGTGTAAAGAACTTGGATTATAGGAGGAAAAACAATGGAAAAAATTTCTGTAAATAGCAATTTATGTGACGGATGTATGAATTGTGAAAACATGTGTGCATCTGTACATTCTGCTAGTAGAATAAAAATTGTGGAACACAACTCTTCCTTTTATTCCATTGTATGTCAACATTGTGAAAGCGCACCATGTATAAAAATCTGTCCGACCGACGCAATAACTGACGAAGGGGTAGAAACAGAAAAATGTATCGGTTGCGGATTATGTGTAATGGTTTGCCCATTCGGTGCAATGACTTTCCAAGCAAGCATTGCTGAAAAATGTGACCTCTGTGCCGACAGAGAAGACGGACCTGCATGTATTAAAGCATGTACAAAAAGAGCTATCAGCGTTCTTGATCCGGCTAAAGTCAAAGCTCAAAATCAAGAGAAATTCCTGTCCAAACTTGCAGGAGTTTACGAGCCTGATGGCCAGAAAGGTGGATTTGTCCATGTTATAACAAGTCAAGCAAGAGCAAGACTTGTTTTAGAAGAATAAAAAAATATGAATTATATAGGTAATTGTACAAGTTGTACAACTTGTGGGAGTTGTCAGCAAGCCCCAAATGCTGACACTCCCTCTTTATTTTGTATGCACTGCCAACCATCAGATGCGCCATGTATAAAGATTTGCAAACTCAATGCCGTTGAAGTATTAGGCGGAGCCATAACCATTAATGCAGAAAAATGCAATCTTTGCAGGGAATGTGTCGAAGTTTGCCCGATTGGTGTAATCAAAATTTAAATATCTTAAAATTTAAATATATGATTAATTAATTTTTATAGGGTTTTATTTTGATTACTAAAGATATTATTAAAGATACTGTTTATGAACTTTACAAACAGGCTGCAATCGTTCTTGGTGATGATGTAAAAAAATCACTTGAAGATGCGCTTAAAATAGAAGAACATGAACTTGCAAGGCTAAATCTTGAATCTATTTTGAAAAATATTGAACTTGCTAAAGAAAAAGGCATTCCAATGTGTCAAGATACAGGCCTTCCCGTAGTTTTTGTTAAATTGGGAAAAGTCGAAGTTGAAGATCTGCGCGGAGGTATTGAAGAGGGAATCATAAAAGCCACAAAAGAGATTCCAATCAGACCAAATATCGTAGACCCCCTCACACGTGAAAATACAAACGTCAATATCGGAGATTACATTCCTCCAATTGACATTGAGCTAATCGATGAGGATTATGTTGAAATTACAATTCTTCCAAAAGGATTCGGTTCAGAAAACAACAATGCAATGAAAATGGCACTTCCTGCAGAAGGAATTGAAGGAATAAAAGAATTCGTTGTCGAATCTGTTTTAAAGGCAAAAGGAAAACCATGCCCGCCAACTGTAATTGGTGTTGGAATTGGAGGAACATCAGATTTATGTTTAAAACTCGGTAAAAAAGCTCTCCTTGGAAAAGTTGGCGAAAGAAATCCTGACCCTCAATTAGCAAAACTGGAAGAAGAAATCCTGGAAGAAATCAATGCATCAGGCATTGGTCCTATGGGCCTCGGTGGAAAAACTACTTGCCTTGATGTAAAAATCTTAAAGGCCCATACACATACAGCCGGTCTTCCTGTTGGAGTATGCGTACAGTGTTGGGCAGACAGGCATGCCAGTGCAAAATTATATGATGAATAATCAATTTTAAAAAAATAAGATGTTTAATTTCAATTAAACATCAAAAAACTATTTTTATCTGAAAGTTCTAGGAGTGGTTGGCCTTGGAATATTGTCATGAAATTCAATGGCAGCATCCATAATTTCAACGCAAATATCCCCTATTCTTTCAAATGCCTTGATAACCCTAAACAGATAAATGAAATAATTTGAACGTTCCTTTTCATCAAATGAAGTTTCAGTCATTTGAGTTGCAATAAGATTAATGGATTTAGATTGTAAAATGTGGATAGACTCCTCAAGCTCCATCAAATCATCTTTTAAATCAGTTTCGCCATCAATAAATGCCTTCATTGACAAACGAATCATTTTTTGAGCAGTCTTATACATTTTCTTTAATTTTTTTAGTATGTCCTTATGGATATCATAAATTTCATTGATGGCAAATTTAGCAATATGACCGCAATAATCCCCAATACGCTCCAAATCATATGCAACTTCATTATAAATCACGGATTTTGAAAATTCGGAATGATAATTGATACTTACTATGGTTTCAACAGATGTCCTAATTTTTTCAACCATATTGTTTGTGGCAAAGTCCATTTCCAACGCTTTATTTGCCTTTTCTTCATCATTTTCCAAAACTGCATCAAAGGATGTTTCAAGCTGGGAATGTACATGACGAGCCATATTAACCAACAAATCATTCAATAATGCATTGCCCACACTGTTTTTAGGGCCGGAAACATCATGCATCTGGGAAGTGAATTTTTCATAACTTTTTAAGTCAATCATATATGCTCTTTTAACAGTTCCGTCCTTTACAAGAGGCTGCAGCAATTTGGTTACATATCTTCGAGATATTCCCAAAGTCTCAGCTATTTCCTCCTGAGTTGACGGATTTTCATATAAAATCAAATCCAAAATTTCCTTAAGGGTATTATCTCTTTTTGTCATCCTATCAACTATTTTTTATAATTATCCAACAAATCATTAGATTCGAAATGAATATCATTTGAAGATTTGTTTATTCCCCTTTGCGGATTTTGAGGGATACCCTCTGCATCTCCAACATGCCCATTAGATCGGATATTATGGGTGTGTTGAGGATTGCCTTTTGGCCTTCTTCTAATGTTTTTAGGTCTTTGTCTTCTTGGAGCCTGCTGTTCACGGTCCACATAAACCCATTCTCCGGAATTGCGTTTTTGAGAAATTCTTCTAACATTGCGGTCAGCCCTTTGCTGAGATTGGATATTTTTAACTTCATTTTTAGATACTATTGCAGAGTGTAAAACTCTAAAGATAACTATTGCTATTAAAATGAATGCAATTATGGCTATCTGCAAATCGAAATGAGAAAATAATCCATCATATAGGCGGGTGATCGCATTATCCACATCAACAAATCCTCTTGCAAGAAATATCAATCCAACTACTACCAGTATAATACCATGTTCCCTTTTGACATGGTTTGGCTTTAATATAAAAGGATATGCACTGATTACTAGTAGAGCAATACCCAAAAGCTGATAGAGATGATTTTTTGCGAAATCCTGAAGTGAAAGATAAACATTTAAAAATGTTTGAGGCATAATTCCGGCTTCAGAAAGTAAAGCGAAAATTAACAGTAACTGAATTATAGCTATAACCACTAATGGAAAGAGATAGGCAATGTCCCACTCAAAGTCAGAGTTAATGGACGCTTTTGAAACTGGATTTTCCAAACCTTCACAAAGCACATTATACAAAACTGAGGAAGCAACAGATCCAATAAGAGTACCTGCAACACCTAAAACTCCAGTCAGTATAGCCACGACCGCAGATGCAAATGCAACAATTAACAGTTTTTTATAATTCATAATTTTCACCTTAATTTGTTATTATCTTCAAATAATTTAAAGATTATGTAGTTAATAAACTTTATGAAATTACTCCACATCAAACAATAAACATGTAAAAAATAACTTAAAAATAGTCAAGCTTTAGGGGGGATTCGAACCCCCGACTTCCACCTTACCAAGGTGGCGCTCTACCGGCTGAGCCACTAAAGCAAATTCGAAAAAAACATGTAAAATTATAAAATAGTGCAAGGGAAGGG
The DNA here is from genome assembly GCF_045541095.1 of Methanobrevibacter sp. GTDB lineage: Archaea > Methanobacteriota > Methanobacteria > Methanobacteriales > Methanobacteriaceae > Methanocatella. Next base: position 8,383 of record NZ_JAZQIJ010000138.1, on the reverse strand, counting down.
ATTCGAACCCTCGAAGGCCTATACCAGAGGATCTTAAGTCCTCCCCCTTTGGCCGCTCGGGCACCCTTGCATACAATATTGATATTGGATAACATAGTATATAAATGTTACCTTTTTTCGTCAAATAAAAAGAAATTTTAAGAAATCTTTATTTTAATATTGTTCGATAAAGTATATAAATATTTAAGGTTATAAATATCAATATTCTAATGAAAAATTTTTAAGGTGTGCTAATTGAAAGTGGATATGGAAGAATGTGGAGTTTGTGAAGACTGTATTGATGTATGTATGGAAGAAGCAATTTCCAGGAAAGCATACACCATAGTGATTGATCCTGATAAATGCGACAACTGTGGCGAATGCGTTGATGTTTGTCCGGTCGGAGCACTTTACGAAGATTGAAAATACTGATTTTTATGAAAATCAAATTTACATTAATTGATTACCTGATAATTATTTTAGTCATATGTGCTATTGCATTTGCTTTTATACATATTACAAGTGATGATTCATCAACTATTCAAAAAACTGCTTTTGATGCTTCAACAATAAACAAAATACCTGACACCTATACAAATTATTACAAGGACGGGCGCATTGTAAAAGGTGTTTTAAAAGGTTTTAATGCAAGCACTGGTGAAGAAATCACATTAAACGGTACTGTTAAATGGATTGATGACACCCCATCAGTCAAACTATTGATTGAAAATGAGAATGGAACTTACCTGACCGGACTTTTCAAAAATACTCCGAATGCAGACATTTATATGGACACAATCTCACTTGAAAGCGACGGCAGCGTATATCCAAATTTAACCGAATTTACTATAAAACCACAGAATATAACTTCTTTAAATGATTTGAGGAAAAATTTAACAGATAGCGAATATGAGATTTCCACAACTATTACTTCAGATTCATTTGACCCGCTAAAAATCCAAGAAATTGAAAATGAAATAGATTCACACAATAAACGCTTCGGAGTTAAAGCAGCATTTGCAGATAATAACAATCAAATTTATCTCACAAAAGCAGACAATCAAAATATTGAAATCAGTAATTCTATTTTAGGAAATATCGATGGATTGACTGATAAAATTACATTAAGAGTTTATAATTGTAGTGATAGTGAATTGAATTCTATTAAAAACAACTATGAAGTTACAAACATCAGGCAATTTTAAGTTGTGTAAACCATGAGCATAATTTATTCCACTCTAACTTCAATAATAAATAAGATAAGTGACGAATTTCACAGATCTTTTTTATTTACAACTATTTTTACTATTTTAGAGTTTATTGAAAATCAATGGGTCAATAGCTTTTTCAAAAAACTATATCCCAGTGAAGATTTCTTAAGTTTTTTGAATAAAAATAAAATACTTAAAAATTATCTTTTCCACCCATTGGCTGTGCTTGTTGTATTTGCCATGTTTTTACTTCTGGCACTGAATTCCGTTTCAAACAGTTTGGCAGCTACACTGGCATTGGCATTCGCCGGATTTTTCATAGGATGTTGCATACTTCCAAGATTCTTTTTAAAAAATGATTTGAAAAGTATAGTCCGGTTTGAAAAAAAGGACATTTACTCAATAGGGTTCTGTTTAACTTTAGTGAGCATAGTATTTTTCTTCATAAGTGTTGCTTCCGTTGGAGGAATTCCTCTTTTAAAGCCATCTATCAGATATTTATTGAAACCGATATTCACTATGCCAGTATTTTTAATTATACCAGGAACCTGCCTAATTGCAAGTGCATATCTAAAGGATTTTCAGGATGAAAATATTACCCGTTCACAAGCAAGATTCAGATTCATTTTCTTGCTGGCAATTGACTGTGCATTTTTATTGCTTCTAGGTTATAGGACACCACTACTTGCAGCATTTCTCATCATAATTATCATAGGTTTCTATGGAAATATTGTTTCTCTTTGGGAAGTTGTAGTTGGTGCTCTGATTGGTATAGGTGCGATAATTGGAATTGGGTATTTTCGATCACTTGGAGAACTTACAATAACATCATCAACCAATCCTTTCTACACATTACAGTCAAGAGCTGATTTTACACTACATGTTTTAAACCTGCTTGACTTTATTGGCGGAAACTTCGGAATTACCCACGGACATCTTCTGGCAAGTGCCATCCCCGGAAGTGAATTGGGGCCAAGGATGATGGTTGGGAAATTAATCGCCTGGAGAACTGAAGTAACCATTACACCAACATTGATTGGTCAGATGGTAGTTGATTTCGGAAAGATAGGCGTGTTTATCGAAATGTGCCTTTTAGGATTTGTATTAGGCATCGGATTTAAAATAATGCAGAAAACCAAAGATTATTTCTACATTGGAATTTACTCCTTAATATTAACATATTCCATTTTGGGAGTTGAAACCGGAATTTTGGACATTCAGGTTTTATTATACTTTGCAGTAGCAATTTTCATTTATTTAATTTCCCTTGTAAAATCAGCAAATTAAACTATTTTTTAAAATCAAAGTATTACTTTATTTCCAGAATAATACTAATTAGTATTACTTTAATAACCTTTATATAGATAATCAAGTCAAATTATAGAATGTCAAGCACAATATAGGATTTATTAATCGTTATGTTTGATAAAACTGCCAATATACTTGATATTACTAAAATGAACAAAAAATATTACATATTAGTAATACTTATTTATAAAATTTCATAGAAAAAGTATTACTCTTGAAGAATGGAGGAATTAATTTGCATATACCTGATGGATTTATACCTATCGTACAATGTGTAATTTACTACATCATCCTGATTGTAGCGTTATACTTCTCTGTAAAATGGGCAAGATTCAACTTAGACGAAAAACGTATACCTCTTCTTGCAGTTCTCGCCGCAGGTATCTTTGCAATCATGTCCATGAACATGCCAATTCCATTTGGTACAAGTGGCCACATGGTTGGGGGAGCATTGGTTGCAATTGTATTCCTCGCCCCTGAAGCAGCTGTATTGGTATTTACAGTAGTATTACTCATACAAGCATTGATCTTTGGAGACGGAGGAATTACTGCATTAGGAGCAAACGTATTGAACATGGCAATCATTGGAGGTTTCGTAGGATTATACACCTTTAAAGGATTGCAAGGAACTATAGGAAAATATCCTGCAGCAGGCATTGCTGCATGGTTAGCTACAGTAATTGCTGCACTCGCATGTGCTATCGAAATGGGTATTGCAGGAACATTCCCAATGAACATTGGTATCCCATCAATGGTATTATACCACTTCTTCATTGGAATAATCGAAGCAGTATTAACCGTTATCGTATTAGTGGCACTTGACAAATTCAGACCAGACTTACTGGCTTGGAACAAAGGAGATGCATAATATGGAACAAAAAGACAAAATGTTAATCGTGGTGGCAATTGTCATTTGTGTTGTAATATGTGTACTTTCACCATATATTGCATCTGGTGACCCAGACGGCCTTGAAAAATCTGCTGAAGACTCAGGATTAGCAGAAGATTTCTCAGTTGAAGAAATCAAAGGAATACCTGATGCAATCTTCCCAGACTATGCATTTGCTAATAATCCTGACAGCCAACCGTTACAAATAGTGGCACTGGTCATAGGTGTTGTTATAACCCTTGTTTTAGGATATGCAGTTGCTGCAGTTGTAAGAAATAGAAATTAAATCTTTTTAATTTCTAACTTTTTTCTTTTTTTCAAAAATTATTGAAATTAATTAAACTTTATATAAGCAAATAATAATATATGACCAATTTTAATATATAATAAGATAAACATGCCCGATATAACACAAATAATGAGATTTGATGAACTAGCATCAAAAGACAGTCCTATTCATAATCTTGAAGGACGCATAAAATTAATTTCAACAATATTCATTATTGTTGTCTGTGTTGTATCAAAAGAACTTTTTATACCTATAATTTTAGAGATAGTGCTTTTGATTATACTGAAATTAGCCAAACTATCCTACATCGATTCATTGAAAAGATTATTATTGTTGCTTCCATTTGGTGGAGCAATCATCATTTTTCAACCTTTTATTCAACCGGGGAATGTGATTTGGAGTTATTCATGGTTGCAGGTTACTGATTTCGGTCTTAATTGGGCGATTCTTTTGTTGACTCGTATGATAGTTACATTGACCGCAATTATCATATACTCCTCTACCACTCCTTTGCAGGAAATGGCGAGCTCTTTTAGAAAATTGAAGATGCCAAGGGATTTGGCAATGATTCTATCCATCATGGTGAGATTTCTTTTCCTGTTTGTTGATGAACTTGCGGCAATCAGAAAAAGCCAAAAGTCAAGGAATTTCAACATTCATTCAAAAAATACCCCCTATAAATGGAGGGTAAAACAGGTAGGATACACAATAGGCATGATGTTTTTAAAGGCATATGAACAAGGAGAGCGAGTTCACAGAAGTATGGTGAGCAGAGGATTTTCAGACGCATCTGAAATGTTTGACGAAAAGAAATCCCCTGAAAGAAGCGATTACATATATTTATTTTCAATAATAGTCATAGTTATCATACTTGAAATCATTATCTTTAGATATTCCGGACAATTAGGTTACTTTGGAGAGAATTTAGCAATTAATTAGGTGGCAGATATGGAACATATTCATTTAGAAACAAAAAACTTATCTTTTACATACCCTGACGGAACACAGGCTTTGAAAAACGTTAATTTACAAATCAGAAAAGGGGAAAAGATAGCTATCATGGGTCCGAATGGTGCAGGCAAATCTACACTATTTTCCCATTTCAACGGCTTGACCGAACCTACATCAGGACATGTTGAAGTAGATGGAGAAAAGATAGTTTTTGAAAGGGATCAACTGCTTAAGGTAAGACAAAAAGTGGGAATAGTGTTCCAGGACCCAAATGACCAGCTGTTCGCCCCTACAGTCAAGGAAGATGTTGCATTTGGACCAATGAATCTGGGTCTGGAATATGAAGAGGTAGAAAGAAGAATCAAAGAATCATTGGAAATGGTCGGAATGGCCGGATTTGAAGAAAAAACCCCACATCATTTAAGTGGAGGTCAGCAGAAAAGAGTTGCCATTGCAGGCATTGTTGCAATGAGACCAGAAATAATGATACTTGATGAACCTACCGCAGGTCTTGACCCTGAAGGTGTCGATAAGGTATTGCATATTTTAAACAAGCTTAATGATGAAGGAATAAGTATTGTAATTTCATCACACGATATAGAGATGGTGAATGAATTTGCAGATAAGATATTCGTTCTCTACAATGGTGAAATCATTGCTCAAGGAAACAAGCAGCAGATATTTTCCGACAGAGAATTATTAAAAAAAGCTCACCTTAAAGCACCGGTAACAACTGAAATACTATACAAACTAAAAGAAAATGGAATGGATGTTGATACCGAAAAATTAAGTATTGAAGAAACAGTAGCGGAAATATTAAAAAATAAGAAAGATTAGTTTGCAGATCTTCTTTTTCTAAATCTTTCTTTAAGTTTATTGATAAATTCAAATTCTTCATCCAATTCCGGAGAATTTCCAAATCCGCAATTCGGACAATGAATCTGATTGCAGTTGGAGTGTTTTCCGCAACTGGTACATCCACGGTTTTCCAATGAATTTTCATCAAACTCAAAACCGCACATACGACATTTCATAATAACACCGTTAATAAAAATAGAATAAAAAAAATAAAAAAAATTGAAGTTATTCTACTTCAATATTTTTAGCTTCTTCTTTACGAAGACAGATATCATATCCTTTAACACTCATTTCGATAGGATCACCAAAAGTAGCTACTTTTTTGATTTTGATTTCTGCACCTTTAACAAATCCCATACCTAATAAGTGTCTTCTTAAACCCACATCCCCGGTTTCATGGTATTTAACCAATTTTACAGTTTCACCAGGTTTTACATCATTTAAGGTTTTCATTTTTTCACCTCATAAATAAAAAAATTTTTAGGCATGCTAAAAATCATGTAATTAATAATATGTTCTTACTCGTATATAAAAGTTTAGTCATGACTAAAAAAAATTGAAATGAAGATTATGAAAATCTTCATAAACACGTTCTTAACCGAATCCTGCTAAAAGACCTACATTGTATACTAAGAATGATACAATATAAGCAGTTACCAAAGTAATAGCAGACATCACTAATGGCCATTTGAAACCGTTGGTTTCCTGTTTAATAGCACCGATTGCTGCGAAACATGGTATGTATAGAAGTGTAAATACCATAAATGCGAATGAAGACAATGGAGTGAATAAATCTTGAACAATAGCATTCATTCCTTCTTCATCTTCCTCAGCGTCAACACCACCAAGTGTTCCGAATGTAGATACAACAACTTCTTTTGCAACTAAACCTGTAATGATTGCAATACCTGCTTGCCAGAATCCAAATCCGAGAGGAGCGAATATTGGTGCAATAAATGAACCGATCATACCTAAAATACTGTCGGCAGAACCGTATTCCACACCGAAAGGTAAGGTACTTAAAATCCAGATGACAATTGTTGAACCAAGAATGATTGTTCCTGCTTTTCTGAGGAACCCTTTGGTTTTCTCCCAAGTGTGTAACAGTACACCCTTAACGGAAGGTATCTTATAGGTCGGAAGTTCCATTACAAATGGAGCAGACATTCCTTTAAACAAGGTTCTTTTAAGGATTGCAGCAACAATAAGAGCTACAATAATACCAATTATGTACATTGAAGTAGTAACTACAGCTTGTTGAGTTACAACAAACGGACCAATTGCAAATAATGGAATTTCAGCGAAGAACACTGCAGTAAACATTGCATAAATAGGCAATCTTGCAGAACAAGACATGAACGGAATAAGCATCATTGCAAGAATACGGTCAGATTCATTCTCCATAGTTCTAGTAGCCATGATTGCAGGCACACCACAACCGAATCCTAAAATCATAGGAATGAAAGCTTTACCATGAAGTCCTACAACTTTATGCATGATAATATCCAAGGTAAATGCTGCCCTTGCAAGGTATCCGCTGTCTTCTAAAATACTTAACAGGAGGAACATGATAATAATTTGAGGTAAAAATACCAGTACTCCACCTACACCACCAATAAGTCCATCACAGACAAATGAAGCTAATGTAGGATCTGCTATAACTGAACCTGCATATTCAATCAGCATTGCAAATCCCATATCAATCATATCACAAAATGGAGCGGAAATAGTAAAAGTCAAATGGAACAATAGGAATATCATAGCCAAGAATATGAAAGGAGCTAAAACCCTATTTGTTACAATGTTATCAATCTTATCAGTCATGGTCGGTTTTTCGACACTAGGCCTTTTGACTGCTTCGGCCATTAATCCCCCGATAAATGCATATCTTGCATTTGCAATGACCTCTTCTGCACCTTCCTTGTAAACATCATGAAGGTGGCTTGCTACCTTATCGACAGCGATCATGATTTTGGAACTGTTGTTTGATTGTTGAACTTTATCTATTACGATTGAATCCTTTTCCAATAATTTCACAGCAGTCCAAACAGACGGCACATCCAATAAGTTATTGTCCTTTTCGATTTCTTCCTGAATTTCTGAGAGATGTCCTTTAATTTCATCCCCATAGGAAAGTTTTGCACTAGAATCCACTGGATTTTTAGCAGCTTTTTCCACAGTTGTCAACAATTCTTCAAAACCGTCTTTGGTTTTTGCATTGACTTCTACAACCGGAAATCCTAAAAGTTCACTCATCAATTTAATGTCAATAATATGTTCTTTTTTCTTTGCAAAATCATTCATGTTTAGAGCCATTACCAAATTGGCACCCAGCTCCATCATTTGAGTTGTTAAATATAAATTTCTTTCTAGATTAGCAGCGTCTACTACATTAATGATTACATCAGAGTCATCATCTACAATAAAATCTCTAGAAACGATTTCTTCCATAGAATGAGCACTTAATGCATAATTACCAGGCAAATCAACAACATCATATTCGTAACTGCCATGTTTGAAATGACCTTCTGCCCTTTCAACGGTTTTTCCCGGCCAGTTACCAACATGCTGACGCATACCGGTTAATTGATTGAATACAGTAGTTTTCCCCACATTGGGATTTCCTGCTAATCCTACAATTAATTCTGTCATTAACCATTCTCCCGTTTATTTTCACTTAAAAAAAAATGTATTGAAAAATACATATTTACTAAAAAATTTTTTTAGTTTAAGATTTTACCCCCCACTTAAAAAAAGTTAGGTAAACCTAAACATAATTATATTATTATTTTTATTTTATATAAATATTTAGGCAAACCAAATAAGTATTTATATAATAAATTTCATAATATTAATATAACAATAGTTATAGTAAAAATGGAAATAAATTTAGCCATT
>NZ_JAZQIJ010000137.1:0-21584 GCF_045541095.1 Methanobrevibacter sp. | reverse complement strand
AATAAGCGAATTTTATCAATTCACTTATCCTTAATGATTTTCAAACCCACGCCGTTACATAATACAGGAAGATGCTCCAAAGTACGTATGTTAAGACGTTTGACTTTATTATTTAATTTATCCCATTCAAGCAGATTAGGGTTTACATGTTTTTTAAGTGATTTCCTTCTGCCATATTTCCAGCCAAGATTGACCATGTCCTTGTACCAAGATTCATGCTCTTTTTGGGCTAAAAATGTAACTTCTTTGGAAGATAATGAAACAATCTCTTCACCATACTGTTCTATGGAAACAACCTTATAACCTAATTCTGTCATGTTTTCAACCAATATCAATTGTCGCCTTTATATACTCCTTGTAGTGATGTTTGTTTATAGCATCATCATACAAAGTCAAACTGTCAAAAAACTCATCAATGTAAAGTTTAAAATTATTGTTGGGGCTCATTATCTACACCTAAAAAGTCATTGACATTATATTTATGGCTTTTGATGATAAAATGCACTAAAATAGCATAAAATAGATTACATCAATATTTAAAAAAAAAAAGAATAAAATTGTTAATTAATTCTTAACAATTTTTAAATCGACATTTTTACACATCTGTGGCAGGTTTCTGAATGTTCTTCTGTTGATGTTTTTCTTTTTAGGTTTAAGTAATTTCCATTCAACCAAATTAGGGTTAATTTTTAATTTTTCGTCCCTTACAGACCCGTATTTCCAACCCAAATTGACATTCAGTTTATACCATGCATTGTGTTCCCTTTCAGCCAGGTATTCAACGACCTCCTCATCAAACAGTTCAACGGCTTTGCCGGGAGCTGAAACATCAACAACATCATAGCCAAGTTCCGCCAATATCTTTACCAGGAAGTCCGCCTGCTTATAATTGGAATATTTGATATATTCAGGCAATTCGTCGAAGTCCTTTGTACCTTTTTCCTTTGACTGATAAAACTCATGCATCTCAATGGTAAGCATCCTAATCTTGCTTCTAACTATTTTAAGACCTATTGAATCAACCAAAGACGGGATATTTTCGACAGGATCTATATCATATTGCTGAACTTCAGGAGTTAAATCGTCCCAAGGAACCAGACAGTCGTGAATCAGTTTGGAGTCATCTCTTGGCTCCCCATAAGTCCATCCCTGACCTATTTTTTCTTCACACCATTCGTCATGCTCAAAAATAGCCAAATCGATAACTTCCTCTTTCGAAAATTCTGTTATTGCAGGTCTTTTATCAGCCTTGTTTGCCAGTTCGCATCCAATCATATTTAATTTTCTAGGAATTGAACGTGCCTGTCTGATATTAGCTATTTTCAAATGAGATGATAATTGATCGAACGGTTTTGTTTTTTCTTTAAATTTCTGTTCATCCTTTTTGGTAATTTTTTTCTTTTTCTTGTCTTCGTTGAATTGCTTTGTGGCGGTTTCTATATACTGTTCGTGGATTTTCATTGCGAGCAGTTCCACATTCCTTAGCAATGTGGAGGGGGCATTGATTTCTGATTTGACTATTTCCCTCATGATGTTTTTGTCCTGGTCCACTTCAGTGAAAACGTTCAAACCTCTTTTAAAGATTGCAGGAATAAACAGAACATTCTTAAGCAGTTCCTGCTTGTCTTCAGAAAAACCCAAACCCATTGAACCGCTGTGCACAATGTAGTCAACGTCCAGTCGTTCATTGTCTATTGTGAGTGTCAAATCGTTTACGTGGCTTCTTGCCTTATCCTTAATACCGAAAGGCTGCCTGTTCCACTCCTGAAGCTCATCACATAAAATCAGCAGATATGCGAGAGGAGATATTGTAGGGTGCAAAGCAGGCAACTCAAACGGTTCCTTTTGAAGCACATTTCTGTAATAGTTATGAAGCAGAATAGCCGTTGCACTGTCAACTATCGGATAGAAGAAGAAATCATAATTTTTAGCATATTTCTGCATTAGATGCCCATAGGAGTTTAAAACCAGTATTGCTGAGAAAAATCCATGATCAATAAATCCGTTTTCTCCCATGATGATTACAAACTCATCAAGATGTTTAGCGACTTTTTTTACATCCACATCATATGATTCGAAGTCTGTAGCTATTTTATGGGCCATAATGTCTGTAGGTTTAAACAGATTCAGGAATTTCGCATTAGGATAAACTTCTGTGAAATGATCTGCAAAGTTAGGATCGCTTTTAACAATTGTGTTGAATTCATTGAAATCTTTAAAGTCAATTGCAGTGTCAGCGACATAAGTGCTTGAAATGGATTTTACTCCATCGTTGATAAATTTATTCAATTGTTTTCCAATAATTTCAACAGGATAACCTATGTCATGGAAAAGAGCAGCTACACCCCAACGGTATAGGAACTCCTCATTAGAGATTTCATCCTTTTTAAACCTATAATATTTCTTATATGGGCTTTCCAGCACATAATTCTGGAATGCCTCCCGGTAATTTTCATTTTGCGCATATATTGCAAGACCTAAAAGGAATACGTTTACCGAATGTATAAAATGATCCCTCTGTTTTTCAATCAGATCCCCAGTGTTTTCCTCATATTTTTTCATGATTTTAACAAGTTCGAGCAATGTGTTGGGTTCATTTACAATGCTTGACTCAGTAATTTTTTCAGTTTCTGACTTTTCTTCTGCGGTAATCTGATATATCATGAAAAATGTCTGATATATTTCATATGCATTATATGCTGTTTCTTTTTCTAAAAATACATCAATTCCCGCCTTAAAAAGGTCTTTGTAGTGATGCCCATTTTTTTGGTCATCATACAAAACCAAATTCTCGAAAAAATTATCGACATATTTCTGCAAATCGTTTTCAGTCATTTAAAACACCTTACTGTATACAAGTATCCATTTTCTCTTTTAAAAACATTTCCTAAAAATCACTCGATTATGAATTTCAAACTCTTTTGAACATCCTCAATTGCGTTCAAATCCTTTGACAAATCCATATCCAGATATGTCTTGACATCAGTGTTGAAACTGGAAGACATGATAATCTGTCTTGAAAATACTTTATATGATTCGACAGGACAGTGCCCGACAATCATGAATTTGCAACCTACAATATCCAGAAAATCAACAACGTCTTGTTTTGTATAGTCATTTAGACTGTTGTACCTGTTCCATAGAAAATCATCTAGAATAGGACTTGAATAGTCGCTTTCAAAAATAATATTAAAGGCATCAATGTTTTTGACCTTGGCAGATGGTCCTGAGTGTGAAATGAAAAGTCCATTGGCAGTCCTTACAAAATATGGCATAGTTTTAAAAAATCTGATATATCTGGTCAGGTGAGGTTCAATGAAACCTTTCTTATATGACACCAGATTCTTGAATTCCTGAAGTAGAGGTTTACCCTGCTTATATATGCTTTTATTTGTAATGTGAGCCCATTCATGATTTCCCAGAAGAGCGTGGAAATTGGAATATTGTTTTGATTTGGTAATGACGTCATCCAATATCTCAACTGACTTGTCTTCATCAAAATTCAGGCCATGTATCAGGTCGCCTGTAAAGACAATGTGAAAATCAGAGTCGTTTTCATCCCATAAACTTAGATAGTGATTATAATCATCCAGATTCCCATGCAAGTCGGTGACAACGATTAATCGTCCATAATCCGGTAGTTCAACCAGTTTATCATTTAACATGTTTTTCACCATCCCTGATTTTATTAAGTGCTTTGATTGCTTTGGCTAAATCAGACGGTGAATCGAAATCTATAAAACCGTTCTGACTAGTTTTGTTAAGCACGACTGTTGGTTTAGCTAAATTTTTTTTCATTATACCACTATCTTTAATTCTATAAAAGTTTTTATATAAATGAACTAAAGCTTTTTGTTTACCAACGCTCATCAAGTTCATAAAGCAGATTGACAATCTCCAATAGATCATCAAAATCATTTAGGTTCAGGGCAAGTTCACCCTTTTCAATCAGTTCCCGGGAAAATCCTTCATTGCTTGAATAGATTCCTTCAAATTTCAGATTGGTAAAGCAGTCCCTCATGACCTCTTCAGCATTAATTGAAGTGTATTTTTCAATCAGAAGGCTGTGGAAATCATTAAGTTTTTGCAAATCCCCTGAATTTTTGATTTCATCAAAAGAACCTACTTCAAACATGTCATAATCATTTACAATCCTCATCTTATTTTCAACGTTTTCAAGAAGCAATTTAAACTCCAAATCATCATTGGCATCCGAGGTCAGCTTTTTATAGTGCTCGATGTAAATCATTGCCTGGGCAATTGCCCCGTCAAAGCTTTTTGCTATTTCCACCAATCTTTCAAGATAATCCACACCCTCAAAGTCATATGAATATCCTTTCAGGTATGAAATGTCTTTTAAAAGTTCAAAATATTGCCTGCCCGTTTCCGCAAGAGATTTTGAATAATCGTTGAGGGAAAAATTATCTTCAAGATATGGTATGCGGATTTCATCATTTGTGATGAAGTCAGGTGATTTCAAATCGAGTTTTAATTTGACATCTCCTCTGTAAAGGTTTATATCATATTCATTAAATTCGAGTCTGGCGTTGAATGTTCCGTCGATGTTTAACGGAATTCTGGTTGATTTGCCGTCACCTTTAAATTCAATATAATGGCCTAAAAATGAGAATTTGTCATCGGATGTGAATGCCATTCCTGAAATTTTACCGTCAGAAGGTTTCAAAATTACTGAAAAGTCATCATCTTTTAGTGAAATCTTTGGCTTTTTGATGCTTCCGGCATAAATTGCAGCACCTACCGATACAACAGTCAGAGGGTTTAAGGAATATTCAACATCACATGCAAACTCATCCATTATAAACTTCCGGACAACCGGACTTAGACATGACCCTCCAACCAGAATAATCTTTTCAATATTTTCAAGTTTCAATGAATTGTCTTTAAGAAGGTTATTGCAAATCTTAAATGAATATTTAACAAGAGGTTCTATAATTTCGCTGAACTCATCTCTGCTTAAATCATATGTAAAATCATAATTATCAAAAAGGTTATGAATGCATATATATGTGCTGTTTGATTCAGATAAATCTTTTTTGATTTTTTCGGCAGCATTTTTAAGCCTTGCAAATATATTCAGATACTTCGGATTGTCACGTCTGAAATCATCCAAATTCAAGTCATGAGCAATTTTGGGTCTGAACAAATCATTGACAATTTCCCAATCGAAAGCATTCCCTCCAAGATTTTCCAGCCCGTCATTAGCCAGCTTTTCAATCTCGCCATGATTATCCCTAACCAAAGTTACATTGAAAGTTCCGCCTCCCATATCATAAATCATCCATATGCCGTTTTCCTTTGAAAGCCCGTAAGCAAGTGAAACTGCAATCGGCTCCAGAATAAGTGAATATGACCTGAACCCTGCAAGTTCAGCCGCATCTCGCACAGCCCTTGTTTTGATAGGATTTGAATTTGCAGGAACACATATTACTGCATGATCGATATTTACTCCACTTTCATTAAAAACAGAAACCCTCAAATCCTTCAGAACTTCAGCGGACAGTTCTTCAGGATACATTACACGGGAAGAGTTTTCAAATTTGAATGGGATTGAAAATCCCATATTGTGCTTGAACTGACCGACTGCATTACGGCTTGACTCCAGGATAGCATTTCTTGCCTGAACACCTACCTTTACATCATCATTTTCATCAATCATCACCGCTGACGGAGTGAAATCCTCACCCGTCCTGTGATTTTTGATAATTATCGGATTGCCATCGTTATAATATGAAATGACAGAGTCGGTTGTTCCCAAATCTATTGCGTAATCAACAGTGTTTTTGTGATGTTTACGCAATTGTTTGAAATGCATTTTCATATTCTGCTTCCACAAAGACATCTTATATGCATATTTCTCACGTACTGCACTATCACAAACTACTGCAAACTCCATCAGATTAGCGCCTGCCGTCAGTTCATTCATATGAACCAGTCTGATGGCTCCTGCCACAATTTCATCGATTGAATATGTTTTAAGGGTTGCCAGCAAAGGCTTGTAAATTTTTTTAATCTCGAAATTTGAATCCATCAGATTTTCCAGAAGAACCACAGATTTAAACAGACTTCCATGGCTTTCCAGATCTATGAATATCTCCCACAAATCAATATAATGCTGATATTTCTGTTGAATCGACGGGTTGTATGCAATTGCTTCTTTGAGGAAGTTGCATGAGAGTTTATAATTTCTGCCTTTAAGGTTAACTGTAAACGCCTTTGAAATCATCTTCAAGTCAGGACGTTTTGATTTCCATATACGGAGTGTTTCAGAGTAGCATTTACGGACATCATAGTCCATTACAACTTCCTGCTCCAATATTTCAATTGCCTGGGAAAGTTTATTTTCATGCTTTGCAAGTCTGAACGCTTCCTTTAGAGAATCATTTATAATGTATTCTGAATATTCATCCTCATAGTCATCAATATTATCTGCAGAAACTACCCGACCAGACCGGTAATTGTCAATGGCCTTTTCAATGTCTGCCAACAGGTCACCTGCATCATCATACCTGTTCAGCGGATTTATTGAAAGGCATTTCATGACAATTTCATCCATCTCTGCCGAAACTTCACAGTTATAGTGGCTTGGAGGATTCAAGTCCTTTTTCCATGGCTTTAGATTAATCAACTCTTCTGTAGAGTATTTGTCAACATCATAAGGATAGCGGTTGGTTAGAAGCTGATAAAAAATAACACCAACAGCATAGACATCACTTCTTGTTGAAACATCCTTGTTGAACAGTTCAGGAGCCATATACGGCCTTGTACCTGCAATATCAATGTCAGAAATAGAAGTTGTGACCTGTTTTGCAAAACCAAAATCGGAAATTTTGATTATGATATCCCCTCTAGAATTGAAACTTAACAGAACGTTATTGGGCTTCAGGTCACGGTGTACGATTGGAGGGTTTGCAGAATGCAGAGTGTTTAATCCACTGAGGATTTGTGAAATCAAATCGAGAACACGGCCAATCGGCATGAATAAGTTATTTTCAATGAATGAATTTAAAAAAAGTTCCAAATCTCCTCCCGAGACATACTCCATTACAAAATAAGCATGGTCAAGGCCGTCACCGAAATTGGAGATTACAGCCGCATCATATATGCTTATTATGTTTTCATGCCTGAGCTGGCTTGCAAGTGTAACTTCGCGAAAAACACTTTTTTTATCTGTTTTTAGACTTAATGGCTCTTTTACAATCTTCATAGCCATTAAATTATCTAGATAGTTATGCTTTACCAGATAAACCTTTGCAAAAGATCCTTCACCTAAAAATTTTTTAACTTCAAATTTGCCATTAAAAAATTCTTCTATTAAGTGTTTTGCCTCGTCAAAGTCCACTTAAACCACCGAATTAGATTGAGAAATCTAATTGAATGAACAATAAATTACCGCACCACCGTTGCCCTTGGATAATTTTAAAAATGAATTGGCCTTGAGTTTGGTGGCCTTTCCCTTTTGAACTTCAATATCTCCAATGAAGGTTCCATTTGAGCTGGCCTCATCAATTATATACCAATCATCATTTTTAAAGAACAGCTTCAGATGAGGTTTGGATACGCTTGAAACAGTTTCATAGCTATTGTCAAGAAGAATTGAAAATGAAGCCAAATCCCCTTCGCTGAAATCGGCTCTGCGGCCAATCAAAACTGTTTCATCCTTTTTAATCTTGAATGTCTTACCCTTGTCTGCACCATTGAATACTGTCAGGACACAGTTTCCTCCATCCTTGAATTTCTGATTGGATTTATATAAATCAAAGAATGTGAAAAGTTCATCTGATAGAAAACTGATTTCCAAAAACAACTCTTCAAATGCATCCTCTTTCAGTTCATAGCCCTTAACAGTCCTTTTTCCAATTTTGTTTGGAACTTCCTTTTTAATTAAAATTTCACTGACCAGATCCGCTTCAAGAAGCTTTTTTATGTGCTGACCAAGCATTTGAGGAGTAATGCTGATATTATAATTGTTCAAAAGAATGCTGTTAATATCACGAGAATATAACGGTTCGCTGGACTGGGACTGATTGTATTTTTGGTTATCCCTTAAAATT
The DNA here is from genome assembly GCF_045541095.1 of Methanobrevibacter sp. Classification (GTDB taxonomy): domain Archaea; phylum Methanobacteriota; class Methanobacteria; order Methanobacteriales; family Methanobacteriaceae; genus Methanocatella. The sequence goes on along the minus strand of NZ_JAZQIJ010000137.1, from coordinate 13,512 downwards.
TCCAAAATGGAAAACCTAACATTATTATTTACTGCCGCCAGTTTTTCTGAAATCAAATTGGAATCTTCTGAATCAAGAATCACGGTTTTTTTGATATTTGAATCGCTCATGAAATTATCCCCCTCTACTGCTAATATTATTAGTTTTCTTAAATTGCACTGCTTAAAACATCATGATACTCTTTAAGGTCTTTTTCACGTAAATTCAATTTTTCCATCAGTTCAGCCACAAGAGCATCAAGCAGAACCAATGCTGAAAGTTCAAAAGCTGTACCCATCAAGATCAGTTCCAGCGGACGGTAAATGTTACTAATACCATATATCTCATGAGGCAGTGCATACATTTGAGCCATTATCTTTTTATCGGCCATGTTGACTGATTTTCTTGGAAGAGCTTCCAGCTGTTTTCTAATCTCTTCATCACGTTCGAAATTCATGATTGTTTTAGGTAAAAACTCAATGAACTTATCGATGTCTTCATCTTCAAGATTGACAAGCCTTTGAGGCAGGGAATCAATCACTATTCTCGCATCTGATTTTTGGGCAAGTTCTGAATCTGTACTGCCGCAGACCGCCAGGAACTTGACGTTGTCTATTCTTGAATCCTCTACGATTTGAGTGATTGAATTGGATTTGCCTGATTTTGAAATGATAATGATAATGTCTCCGCCCTGTACAGGAGGAGCTATTGTTTCATTAAATACATATACGTAAAATCCCAAATGCATCAGCCTCATTGCAAATGCCTTTGCAACAAAACCTGATCTGCCTGCACCTGCCAGGAAAATAGTTTTTTTCCTTTTTTCAAAAGTATGCTTGTTTGAAGCTGTTAAAATGATATCTCTAAATTTGCAGATAGCTTCCTCTTGATTTTCAATTACTGATTTTGTCCTGTTAAGATTCTGCAATATTTCATCCAAGGACAAATTCATATATTTTAAATCTGACATGACAATAACCTTTCTATGCTTTAAAATTGTAAACAGGTTTTACAATATCTACTATTTTAACTGTATCATTTATATTATTTAAAATATTCTCGATTGGTTTATATGCCATAGGTGATTCATCAAGAGTACTCTGACTTACGGATGAAGTGTATATGCCATTCATTGCATTCTCATACTGCTCAAGAGACAGTTCTCTTTTTGCCTGGGAACGACTTAAAAGACGGCCGGCACCATGAGGTGCAGAGTAGTTCCAGTCTGCATTTCCCTTGCCTTTGCATATTATTGAGCCGTCACGCATGTTGATAGGGATAATGAGGACTTCATTTTTATCGGCTGAAACCGCACCTTTCCTTAAAATCATCTTATCCATGTCAATATAGTTGTGAATTGTGGTGAAGCTTTTAGAATAGTCCATTTTATACTCGCTGAGTATTGTCTCGACTATTGCCTTGCGGTTCAGGGCAGCAAAGCTCTGCATGATTTTCATGTCATGAAGGTAATCTTCAAAGAGTTTGCCTTCACAGTAAATCAGATTTTTGTTTGAGGCCATATTATGGAATCTCTTGAATTCCTTAAGTGCCTGGTTCTGGTAGTATTCACATACGTCTGCACCGATTCTGCGGCTTCCTGAATGGACAACCATTATCAAATCTCCGTCAGAAGTTTTGTTGACTTCAATGAAATGGTTTCCTCCACCAAGTGTTCCAAGATTAAAAATTCCTTCACTTCCGGCTTCTAGGTTGAAATAGCATTTGAGTTCAGTCAAATCAAAATTCTTCATGAAATGATGTGGAACAGTTCTTTTTGCATAACCGTGAGGCACTTTAGTTCGAACAATATCATCAAAGCGCCTGAAATCGATTTCGTCAGCTTCAAGATATACGACCTCCATACCGCAGCCTATATCTGATCCCACAAGGTTTGGAACGACCTTATCAGTTATTGTCATTGTGGTTCCTATGGTGCATCCGTTTCCTGCATGGATATCCGGCATCATTCTGATAGTCTGGCCTTCGGCAATCGGTTCGTTTAGAAACTGGATTACCTGAGAAATGCTGCTGTTGTCAACATCGTCTGAAAAGACCTTTGCGGTTGCATATTTACCTTTAAGTTCAAACATATTATCACCTCACTAATTGGATATTTAATTATCTTAATCTGATAATATTTAAATTATGTAAAGGGAAACCTTTAGGCAGACCAAATAAAGAGATCATTTTATTCAATTTAAATATGTTTAGTGAAAACTAAAGAATATGAAAAGCTTAATAAACAGTTTCAAATTCGCTTTTGAAGGAATAGTCAACACCGTACGTGTCGAGAGAAATCTGAAAATACAAGTTTTGGCGATGATTAGCACAGTCATACTTGGAGTGCTTTTAAAAATTAATGAATTTGAATGGATTGCATGCATTTCACTGTTCGGACTCATCATCAGTGCGGAGATGTTCAATACAGCATTTGAAAAAACGCTTGATTACGTAAATGAAGAATATGACGAAAAAATCAAGTTCATCAAGGATGCCGCAGCAGGAGCGGTTTTGGTTTTATCCATTGCTTCTGCAGTTATCGGATTGATTATTTTTATTCCAAAGATATTTTAAAATATGAATTAAAAATCAAAATTGCTTTGAAAATATAATGATGTTTTAAAAAAAATACTTTAAAAATCTTTAAAAGTTTTAAAAATATCTTCTGCTATTTCAAAAGCAGAAGCCAATTGAGAATGTTCCCGTTTTGGCCATGAATGATAATTAGTATGTTTTTTCATCCATTCCCTCAAAAAAAGAAAAACGGCATTATATTCTTGTATAAAATGTACGATTAACTGCAGACTCATATGATTTTAAATCTTTTCCAATTTCTTCTAATTCACAAGCAAAATCAATGAAATCAGTAGGTTTAATATCCTTGAAATCATTTACATTGTTTTTCAACAAAATCACCATCCACAGTCAAAATGAAATCAACATTTAATTCTTCATCATATGGAATTCCACATAATTCGCAAAAATCCCAAATATCCTGTAAAATACACAAATAAAGTTTATCTTCTTGTTTTAGTGATAAATCGGCTGCATAACGAATATAATACTGGATTCTTGGATTTCATTCCTCATCAAAATTATCCTGATAACAATAAGTTAAACAAGGATATTTAGGAATAACTTTCTATTTTAAAAAGGCATAAATCGAATTGTATGGTTCGGGATTTTGAATAATGACCTCATCAAGATTTTTCAAGATAGTCTCACCTCCTCAAATCTGCAATAAATAATTGATTTTTAATTATTTCAACTTAACGAAGTGTGTAAAGTTACAATTGTGCAAATATGCATTTAAAAGATGTTATATAAAGTTTTCTTTGAAATAAAATCAATATTTAGAAGTGAAAACAATTTTAGCAATCTAAAGCAAGAATTAAATAAAAAAATCAAGGACAAATTTTTGACCTTACCTTTTTCAGGACACGACATATTTCATTAAAACATGCGTCATAGGCATTGAAATCCCCTCCGGCAGGATCATTGATGTCATAAGGATATTCGCCTATGAACTGCCTGATTGTACACACCTTCAAGTCAGGATAATATATTTCAATTTTATTTTTATGATACATTTCAAAAGTCAAAACCAAATCCATCTCTGCAATGTCTGAATCCCTGAAATATGTTGCAGTGTGATTTGTTATGTCAATTCCATGAGACCTGCACACTTCAACAGTTGTTTTTGAAGGGATTTTCCTCTCAAACATGCCAATCCCTGATGAGCAAACCTCCACATCACTGCACATCTTTTTAAATATGGCCTCCGCCATTGCACTTCTTGAAGTGTTTGCAGTACAAACAAACATTATTCTCATAAAACACCTCTTAAGTTTTCATTTTTCCCAAAATTACTGTTTTTTAAAAAACAAATGCATACCTTAACAGAAAAACATCTATTAAAAGTTATATTCATTTAAATATTTAAATTGGCTAAATTATTTAATTTACCTGAAAAATTGAACAAAAAAAATTATGGTATAAAGTTTTAGCTTTATGCCATTTATTAATATTAATTGAAAAACTATTTGATAGGTGTTGATGAATGTTTATCAATAAATTTTGGCTTAATTTTATAAACCTGAAAACCATCCCTGACTTATCTAATTCTTTCATTAACCATTGCTATTTTTACATATTAACGAATTTTAAGTGATTATGATGTTAAAAGACTATATTGAATGTAAAATAAGAGAAGCTTACGAGTATATGCAGAATGACACACAAAAAGCACTGGAAATTTTTGATGAAATATTAGAAATAGAACCAGAATGCATTGATGCACTGAACGGGAAAGCGTCAACATTGATGAAGCTCGACAAATTTGAGGAATCCGAAAAATACTACAACAAGTCATTATCAGTTCGTCAAAATTCATCAGCATTTTTAAACCTCGGCATCATCAGCAAACACCAAAATGATTTCAACCAGGCCATTGAATATTACGATAAAGCTTTGAAATTAAATCCCCATCTAGAAAATATAGTCAAAATCCTCAAAGATGAAATCAACGAAAAAAATGATGTCATAGATTTGGACAAGTTTTCACGTGAAGCCAGAAAACATATCAAAAAAGGTATTGAACTTAAAGATGAAAACAGGTTATGGGATTCTCTGGATGAATTCATGAAAGCTATTGAGGAAGATTCTGAGTGTAAAAAAGAAGTAAACATCATGATAGAAGACATTAAAAGAACATTTGAAAAAGAGTTCATTTATGAGGACAGCGAATTCAACATCAACAGCAAAATTGACAGAATAAAGATGCAGGCACTCAAAGCACTGATTAAGGACAACAACCCCGAAAAGGCATTGACATTGATGGATCTTGTACTTGAAATTGATGAAAACGATGTCAATATTTTGAATCATAAGGGAGGGGTGCTTTTTATATGCAATAAGAATCAGGAAGCCATTGACTGCTTTGACAGATGCATAAATATTGACAAAAACTATAAATGCGTACTGTTCAATAAGGGGATAGTGCTGAGAGTGATGAATCGTTTGCCTGAAGCTTTGACCTGCTTTGATGAACTTTTAAAAATACCTCAAAACTATAATAAAGTCAAACCATATCAATTAGAAATTTTAAATAAACTCCACAACCAATCCACGAATAAAAATTAAAAAAAATAAATCTTACATTTACAACTTATTTTCGAGAAGAATTTTTTCCAAGGCCTCTTTAATCTCTAAAAAACAATCTTCATAAGTTTTCAAATCACCGCTGATGGGATCTGAAATGTCGGGATTTTCATAATCTCCCGAGTACTGTTTGATTGTATACACACTGACATGAGGATACAGCATTCTGATTTTTTCCCTATGGGATTCCTCTGCAGTCAGCACCAAATCAGCAGTTTCTATTTGTGACTGGTCTAAAGGCCTTGAACGATGGTGAGTCAAATCAATTCCATGATTATCACAGACAATCACAGCCTTATTTGATGCAGAATCCCCTGGAAAAGCTAAAAGGCCTGCAGATGATACCTGAAATTTGGACAAATCTGCAATATCCTTAAATATGGCTTCAGCCATAGGGCTTCTACAAGTATTTCCAGTACATACAAAAAGTATTTTCATATTATCGCCCGAGTCCTATGATTTGATTCATAATCTGAATTTTAATTTGAGTAATCCCATGCTTTGAACCAACTCCCGAGATTCAAGACAGTTATATTTTCAGTCTTTTCAATCTCGTTTAGTTTTCCAAAATCTGTTCTTTCATATTATCACTGAAAATAATTTATTCCACAGAATATTTAAATTGTTTAAACAAATCACTTTAATCAAACATTCAATATAAAGAAATTGCTTTATGCAATTTATATTAACCCAAATCAAACTTATACAGGAGGTGATAAAATGTGCGGAATTGTTGGATGCATTTTAAAAGATAATGGAAATGTAGCCCCAGTTCTATTCAAATGTATTTCAAATCTTGAATACAGAGGATACGATTCAGTGGGTTTGGCTACTTACGACAATAAAATCAATGTCAAAAAAGCAAAGGGAAACATCAAAAGCGTTAATGAAAAGATGAATTTTGAAAAAATGAAAGGCAGTTTAGGAATTGCGCATACAAGATGGGCTTCAACAGGAAGGCCTACCGATGAAAACGCCCATCCTCATCTTGATGAAAGCGGAAGCGTGGCAATTGTGCACAACGGCACTTTGGAAAATTACACCGAACTTAAGGAAAATCTGATAACAAAAGGCCATAAATTCAAATCAACGACCGACAGTGAAGTAATAGCTCATCTAATAAGAGAAAACATCAACAAAGGAAACGATCTTGAGCATGCATTAAGAAAAACCGCTGAACTGCTTAAGGGATCATATGCAATTGTTGCGATTTCAGACGCTGAAGAAAAGATAGCAGCAATCAGAAAGGATTCCCCACTGATTTTGGGCTTTGGTAAAAAAGGATACTATGTAGCATCCGACACTCCTGCAATTTTAGAATACGCACGTGACATCATAAGGCCTGAAGAAGGTGAAATTGCAGTTTTGGATAAAAACGGCATCGAAATTCACGATGAAAACGACAATGTCATTGAAAGGAAAACCACCAGAATAACCTGGACACCTGAAATGGCCAAAAAAGAAGGATATGATCATTTCATGATTAAGGAAATCATTGAACAGTCACAGGCCGTTAAAAACACATTGGGCCAGAAAGACAAAATCAAAAAGGTGCTTGAAAGAATAGGAGAAATTAAAAGGATTTCATTTGTTGCCTGCGGAACTTCATATCATGCATCCATTACGGGGAAATATCTTATTGAATCTTTTGGCGGAATTCCGTGTGATGTTGTAATTGCATCCGAGTTCAGATACACCGCAAAAACCTGGGATGAAGATACATTGGTAGTATTCATATCACAATCAGGTGAAACCGCTGATTCACGTCTTGCCCTAAAGCAAGCAAGAAAAACCTCCAAAACATTAGCAATAGTCAATGTTGCAGGCTCAGCAATGTGCGATGAAGCGGAATTTGTCATTCAAACACAGGCAGGTCCTGAAATTGGAGTGGCAGCAACTAAAACATACATTGCACAGCTTACTGCAATCTATATGCTTGCCGGACTGATTTCAGAAGATGACAAACTGATCAGTGAACTTTACAACGTTCCGAAATACATCAATGAAGTCACAGCAAAAAGAGATGAAATTAAAAACATTTCAAAAAGATATGACTTTGCAGACAACGCATTCTATCTAGGTCGTGGATTTTCATATCCTATTGCCCTTGAAGGAGCCCTGAAACTTAAAGAGATTACATATATCCATGCTGAAGGATATGCTGCAGGGGAGTTGAAACATGGCCCGCTGGCTTTAATCAATGAAAATGTTCCAGTCATCATCGTCGCACCTCAGGGTGATGATTATGACAAGACAAGAACCAATCTTGAGGAAGTGAAGGCACGTGGAGCCATCATACTGACCGTTGGATGTGAAGGTGACGAAAAGTTGGCTAAAAATTCAAAGGAATTCATTGGAATTAACCCAAAAGTCGAAGACATTCTGGCACCTTTGGTATATATCGTGCCTCTTCAGCTGATTTCATATTACGTGACCCTTGATAAGGGTTATAATCCTGACCAGCCAAGAAATCTCGCAAAAGTCATTACAGTTTAATCATGAAGTGCAATATTCTTCATGATTGCTTTAATTTTTTAACTAGTCAATAGAAAAAACTAAATTATTTTTATAGTGATTTTTAATTTAAACAGAGAATTCGCAATTTAGAAGAAAATTAAAAAAAGACATATGCATATCTCACTAAAATTGATGAACTTATTGTGATTTTTCAAGTTCAGACAATCTTTTTCGAGCTGCATTCTGAAATTTATTTTTGAACCTTCCATTTTTAATATAATTTAAAAATTCCATATCATTTAAACGACTGCAGGCTGCCTGCCTTACATCACCATGATAATCGTTTAAAAAAATCTCCTTTAAAACTTCATCGTCGCTTATCTTTAAAGCAGCTTGCCTTCTTACGTGATAATCCCTGTCGTTTAATGCAAAATCAATCAATAAGGACTCATCAGCCATATTTGGATTTGACACCACACCCTGTCTTACATATGACTCATTTTCATGGCTTGCAATGTCCTTTAAAATGGATTCATCCCTGACAAAGGTTGCAGCAACGCCTCGGACAGTATATTTGCAGTCATTTAAAGCCAAATAATTGATGACATCTTCATCATCAAAATTAGGATTTTTTAAGGCCTGGCAGCGAACCCGCAAATCATAGTCAAAAAGTGCAATGTTACTTAACACGTCACAATCACACAGATTAGGATTCCCGGCGGCATACCAGCGGACTTTCCATCGGGTATCCGGACAGACCAGATACGGATAGACGTAACACATGTCCACGGACTTTCCTGCAATGATTTTAGGTGCCTTGTAAATTGATTTTTCAATAATATCAATCAGTTCTGATTCATTCTTGACTTTTTCAACATCAAAAGGATTGATAAGCAATTTTGAATCAGGTCTGTGAAATTTCAATTTCCTATAAGCAAAAAAACAGTTATAATCTTCAAATTCATTGAGCAATATTTCCTCGAGGACATCCCCGTCACACAGATTAGGATTTTTAATGGCTTCCTTTCTGATTATCCAATTTTCATCGTTCAAAGCCAAATCGGCCAAAATTTCCTCATCAGTTTCGTTTTTGACATTGTCCAAATTCTCCATATTAGCACCAATAGAGAATTAATTTATCAAATATCTTAAATCATATAAAGAATCAGCTTTCATCTTCTTTTATATCTTCATCATTTTTTTCATCGGAAACTTCTTCAGTTGATTCAGTTTGCTCTTCAGGAATTTCTTCAACATAATATGGATTATACCAGAAAGGATATGATGAAAGTGACATGCACCCGTCAAAGAGGTTTGACATGTTCTCTACGGCGGAAACATTCCATCCGCTTATTGAAGAAGCGTCCGCCAAGGACCTGCAATCACAGAACATGTGATCCATACTAGTTACGTTGGAAATATCCCAACCACCGATTGAAGACAAATCAGTTAAAGACCTGCAATGCTCAAACATGCCTGAAAGCACTGTGACATTTGTCATTTCCCATTCCCTGAGTGAGGAAATGTTGTCCAGACCAATGCATCCGAAAAACATTCCTTTCATGTTTTCCACATTGCTTACATCCCAATATCCTAAAGAGATAACGTTTACAAGTGAAATGCAATTCCAAAACATGGCCCTCATGAATTTTACTTTGGAAACGTTCCAGTTTCTAAGCGGAGCCACATTGCTCAGTGAAAAGCATCCTAAAAACATTCCATTCATGTCAACGACATTTGAAACGTCCCACTTAAACAGTGAAGTAATATCAGTCAGGAATTTGCATTCGTGAAACATGAATTTCATGTCGGAAACCTTCGAAACATCCCAGAATCTTAAAAATGAAATATCAATCAGAGAATTGCACTTTGAAAACATTCCGGTCATGTTTTTCGCCTTATCGACACCGAATGCAAATACTGCCTTAAGTGAAGTCAATCCGGCATAGCGCTCTGTCAAATCCTCAATGCCTGTGAGGTCCTCGTTGACATATAGTATATCCTGTCTGTTTGAAACATCATCCCAGCTGGTTAGATTGCTTCCGTCCTTTAGAATAATCAGTGTTTTGAATTCGCCCAAATCAAATATGCCTTTTGTTGTATGATTGAAACTGTCAAACTCTTTAAGAGAGCTGTTTGTTCCGACAAATTCCCCATCAACAAACCACATAGGATATTTTTTCAGGTTTTCACAGGCTTCAAACACATCTATGACATTTGAAACATTTCCAAAAATCCAGAAATCAAGAGCACTGACATCTTCAAGTGCCCTGCAGCCCTTAAACATCTCTGCGATGCTTTCCACATTTTTCACGTTCCATTTCCTTAATGGGGAAACGTCTTCAAGTGTCTCGCAACAGAAAAATGTGGCTTCAAATGTTTTCACATTGCCGACATCCCATTTTTCCAATGCTGAAATGTCGTTAAGCATTTCACAATTTTCAAATAACTCAAGCAGACTTCCGGCATTGGATGTGTCCCAAAACTGCAATGATGAAATATCCTCCAAAGACAGACATCCGCTAAATAGGGAATCCATAGATTTGATATTTGAGGTTTTCCATGTTTTTAATGGTGAAATGCTTATCAGTGAAGCACAATCCTTAAACATCTCATTGACAGTCATGAAATTTGAAGTGTCCCATTTTTCAAGAGAAGAGATATTTTCCAATCTCACACAACCTTTAAAAAGCCTGTTGGCAGATATGATATTTTCGACCTTCCATTTTTTTAATGATGAAATGCTTTCGATTGAAACGCAACCTTCAAAAAGACCATCAATCCGTGTTATGTTTGACAAATCCCATGACTTTAAAGGGGAAACGTCCTTTAATGATGTGCAATTGGAAAAAAGATATAATAAACTTGAATTATGGGCCATCTTGCTTAAATTCCATTTTTTAAGTGCTGAAATGTTTTTTAATGATTCGCATCCGCTGAACATTGCAGTTATATTGAATACCTGTGACAAGTCCCATTTTTCCAATCCTGAAAGTGATTCCAGAGAATTGCAAAATTCAAATATGCAGCCCATATCCTGAACTCTGCCGACGTCCCATTTGGACAATGCGTCGATTTTTTTTATACTGGAACAATCGCTAAACATGTAATGCATATCTGTGACATTGCTGACATTCCAATCGGCAAGTGCAGATATGTCTTCAAGAGAATAGCAATTGGAAAACATGTTTGAAGTATTTTCCAACATTGACACGTTCCAATTTTCAAGGGAAGAAATATCAGCCAGACTGGCGCATCCTGAAAACATCCCCTGCATATTTTTTACGCCTGAAACGTCCCATGACTTTAATGATGAGATATCCTTGAGAGATTCACATCCGAAAAACATCTCCTCCATGTTGTCGACTTCACCAAAACCAAATGCGACAATTGCCTTGAGGTTTGTAAGACCAGCATATCTCTGCTTTAAGTCCGTGATTCCAAACAGATCTTCACTGATAAAAACAATGTCCTCTTTGTTTCTTACATTTCGCCAACTGGTTAAATTGGAACCGTCATTCAGGATGATTAAAACGTTGAATTCATCCAAATCGTAAATGCTTCCAGTGGTTGTATTTAAAAGCTCAAATTCCCGAATCTCTCTACTTATCATAATACCAAACTACGTTTATAAAATTATAATTATATTATGTAAAATGAGATATATAAAATTTTTAAGCATACATAAATATTGTCAAGTTTTTCTAATGAATCTGAAAATCATCACTCTAATGGAGTTATAAATAATCTGAAAACACACTGCCTAATATCTGTCAAAATGAACTTTGGACTCATCATATCTAAGTTTGACATCACTTTCTACTGCAGGATATCCGACACATATCACTGAGAAAGGAATGCAGTTATCAGGAATATTCAGATATTCTTTAAGCTTCAATGTCCTATCCTCAATCGGGTAAAATCCGAGCCACACTGCACCGAGACCTTCATGGGTTGCCTGAAGCAATATGTTTTCATTGCATGCGCCAAGATCCTGTTCAATCATCATAGGAAATCTTGCCCAGCTTTCATTTCCAAGAGTGACAATAAGATGGGATGCATTTTCTGCAGGCTTTGCAAACTGATGCATTTTCGAAATTGCCAACTTGTCCTCATCTTTTGAAACCACAATGAATTCCCATGCCTGCTGATTTCCTGCAGACGGTGCCTGCATTGCCGCCTTTAAAAGGTTTTCTATTATTTCATCCGGAACTTTTTCGTCTCTATATTTGCGTATGCTGTGTCTTTCAAATATTGAACTCATCTAACCACCAAATAATTCTTCAATTTCCTCACGTACATAAGGATAGTCATTGCTGTCAGTCAGGATTTGAATCTGGTCTGAATACTGGATATGTAAATCCTCATCTGCTATGATGTATTTTCCGTTTCTAATTACTGATACGACAATTGCATTTTTCGGAAATGGAATGTCCTTGATTTTAAAATTGATGTAATTGCAGTCAAGCGGAACAACATATTCTGATAAAACATGTTTTGAAGGTTTCTTAACAAATTCCTGATTCTTGTTTAAAAGCAATCTGTCATACAATGATTCATAAATCGGATTGTTGCCCAAAAGTGTAGGTACAACATATGCTATCAATGATACAATTATCATTGCAACAAGGGATTCTGTTGAGCCTGACATCTCGGCCAAAAGAACAATACCGGTTATCGGGCTTCTGACGGTTGCGGCAAAAAATCCCGCCATTGAAATAACAATAAACTTATAAATGAGGTCATGCTGAAGTCCTAATGCCGGAACAAAGACTGAACCGAATACCGCACCAATATATGCTCCTAAAACCAAAATAGGTAAAAATATACCCCCAGGAGCTCCTGATGAGAATGAAAACATTGAAAAGAGATATTTCAAAAGCAAAAGTAAAATCAAAACTCCCAAAGATGGAACTGCCAAATCAAGCATGTCCATCATGAAGTGTCCTCCGTCGCTGATTTCAGGAATTGTAAGTGCCACAACACCTGACACCATAAACACCAGCACGAACTTAAGCCAGGAAGGGATTTTAAGCCTTGCCACAATATCGCTTGATTTAATCATTCCCACATTGTATACATAGCCCAAAAGACCTATCAGAATTCCGAGAATTATTAAAACCCAGTAGGACTCCAGTGGAATGTCATAAATCGGGAATGACAATATGGTGCTCTGACCAAAGATTACCTTGGATATGAAATCAGAAACAATAGCTGAGACTAAAGCGATAAATATTAAAGTTTTATCAAATCCATGATTTATCTCTTCAAATACAAAAAGCACACCTGCAAGAGGTGCATTGAACGCTGCAGTAATACCGACAGCAGAACCCACCAATATCAATCTCAGTTCATCGGTTTTAGATCCCTTAAACAGTTTTGCAATTCCTTTTCCGGCCATTCCTCCAATCTGAACTGACGGACCTTCCGGACCTAAAGAAAGACCTCCTAAAGCAGTGATGACACCGGCAACAATCTTGGATACCAAAACCTTAGCCCAATTTGCTTCCATATGTCCTTTTACCTCTGCATATACCTGAGGTATTCCGCTTCCGGCCGAATCCTTTTCCCATTTAATTAGGAAATCTATTAAAAAACCCATGACCGCAAGAGCCACAAAAAATAGAATAATGTATAATACGTTTCCATGTATAATACTCAGAAATCCTCTTAAAACACTTTCTGAACCTGCAAGTAAAAAACGGTACAGACATACCATCAATCCCGCAAATATACCGACTAAAACCCCTTGAACGGTTAGTCTGAAAATATATTTAGGATTTTCCGCCACAGATTTTAAAGTTCTTTCAAGAGCATTCATTATATATTATATTATCCTAATCCATATAAGTTATTTTCATGTCTTCAAAAAAATACTTAAATTTTCCTGCCATTTGTTATTTAAACTATTCAAAA
>NZ_JAZQIJ010000136.1:0-23867 GCF_045541095.1 Methanobrevibacter sp. | reverse complement strand
ATGATAAATGTGGTAAGAATTGTCTTTTTTTAAAATTTTTTATTTTTTCAAAATTGAAAAATACCCAATTAAAGTTCTAATATATAAACTTTACTATGAATTTCCAAAAAATCTTTAAATATTATTAAGTTCAATATTAATTTGTGCTTATGATTTTGACTTTTGTGCTGTTTTTTAAAAAATTAAGGTCAAAAATTCAAAACCTTTATATACTATTAATTACTTATATTTTTATATCAGTGAATTATATATTAGACAGTACTATGTCTGATATGTTACTAGATTGCCGAGATAGTCTAGCCTGGTAAGGCGCGAGACTGGAAATCTCGTGGGCGTTCAGCCCTCCTGGGTTCAAATCCCAGTCTCGGCGTATATTAGTTTTTAACTTAGTTTTTTAATTTTTTTCTATTATTAAAATACTTGTTAAACTGATATTTTTTTGCACTCTTAGTTTATTTTGACTAAGTTTTAAATTGTTGAAAGAACTGTGTTTTGCAATGCAAAACATTCGAATCTATTATTTTACGTCTCGTAGGTTCGCTCTATAAATGGAGGTTATTTAATGGAAGACGATTTTAAGCATTTAGTGCGTATTTCAAGAAAGGATGTAAATGGTAACAAAACCATTGAACAAGCTTTAACTGAAATTAAAGGTGTTGGAATATCTTTATCTAAAACTATGTGCCGTACTTTAGACTTAGATTTAGAAGCTAAAATTGGATACATTGCTGACGAAGATGTTTTAAGAATTGAAGAAATTTTGGAAAATCCTCAAGAATTCGGCATTCCGACTTGGATGTTAAACAGAAGAGAGGATTACGAAACTGGTGATGACATTCACTTAATTGAATCTGATCTTGACATGACTTTAAGAGATGATTTAAACAGAATGAAAAAGACCAGAAGTTACAAAGGTAGAAGACACGAAGTTGGTTTACCTGTTAGAGGTCAAAGAACCAAATCTACTTTCAGAAAAAGTTCTTCAGTTGGTGTAAAACGTTCACGCGGATAGGCATAGAACTTTTTTTTTAGAAATTTAAATATTTTAAATTCAATTTTATAAGGAGATGTTTTAATGGGACAACCTAGAAAAGCAAGGAAAAAGTATAATACACCACCACATCCTTGGAATGCGGAAAGAATTAAAAATGAAAATAAATTAATGACTAAATACGGTTTAAAAAACAAAAAAGAAATTTGGAAAGCCGATACTTTAGTCAGAAGATACAGTAGGGAAGCAAGGTACTTACTTGGTTTCGGTACTGATCAAATGGTTAATGAAAAATTACAATTATTAGGACACTTAGCTAGAACCGGTGTTTTGCCAGAAGGTGCAGCTCTTGAAGATATTTTAGATTTAAACGTTGAAGATATCTTAAGAAGAAGATTACAAACTATTGTATATAAAAAAGGTTTAGCTCGTACTCCTAAAGAAGCAAGAATGTTTGTTGTACACGGTCACATAACCTTAAACGGTAAGAAAATCAACTCACCAAGTTATGTGGTATTGAAAGGTCAAGAAGATGACATTGGATTCTATCGTTCTTCACCTGTAGCAAAACAAATTGAAGAGTACAACAGAAATAAGGATAATAAAGCTAATACAGAAGAATAAAGGGTGTAACTATGGCAAAAGATGAAAAATGGGGTATAGCTAATATTTACTCATCATTTAATAACACTATTATTACTGTAACAGATATTACTGGTGCTGAGACTATTTCTCAATGGTCTGGTGGAAAAGTTGTTCGTGCAGATAGACAACAGGCTTCACCTTTCGCAGCTATGGCTGCAGCAACTAGAATAGCTGATGACGCTAAAGAAAAAGGATTTGTTGGATTACATATTAAAGTAAGAGCTCCTGGTGGAAACGGACCTAGAAGTCCAGGACCTGGTGCACAAGCTACTATCCGTGCTTTAGCAAGAGCTGGAATTAAAATAGGTAAAATTGAAGATATCACTCCTATTCCTCACGATGGTACTGGAAGACCTGGTGGTAAAAGAGGAAGAAGAGTTTAAGCGGAAGGGTTTAATATGGAGATAGAAATTAGAAGTCAAAGCGACGATGAAATTGTTTTCGTTGTTCGTGATGCAGAAGTACCTTTTATCAATGCTATTAGAAGATGTGCAATGGTTAATGTACCTAAAATAGCTATTGAAGACGTTAATATTATTAGAAATGATTCAGCAATGTTTAATGAGGTACTGGCTCATAGACTTGGTTTAACTCCTTTGGTTTCTGATCTTGATGCGCTTGAAGGATTACCATTACCTGAAGACCCTGAATGGGAAGATTTCAACAGTGGAATATTATTCAGTTTACAAGAAGAAGGGCCTAAAGTTGTTTATTCTAAGGATTTAATATCTTCAGACTCAAAAATTAAACCAGTATACGACACAATTCCTTTAGTAAAACTTAAAGAAGGCGAAGAAATTAATATTGAAGCTTCTGCAAAAGTAGGATATGGAAAAGAACATGCTAAATGGATGCCAACAACTGTTTGTGCATACAAGCAATATCCTGAAATCACTTTTGATGAAGAAAAAGAAATCGATTACGATTGTGCTTCAGCATGTCCTCGTGGAGTTTTAAAGTCCGACAGAAGATCTAAAAAGATTAAAATATTGGACATTGAAAACTGTTCCATGTGTAAAAGCTGTGTAAGAGCTTCAACCAACGGATACATTAATGTAGGCTTCCGTGAAAATGATTTCATTTTCAGAATTGAAACAGACGGAGCAATGCCTCCTAAAGAAGTTTTATTAAAAGCTTGTGATGTATTAGGTGAAAAAGCTGATAAGTTTATCAAATTTAGTGAAGAAGGAGGAAGTAAATAATGGTTAAGAAAGTAGTAAAAACAAATCCTAACCTTATTGAACTTATTAATAAACTTTATGAACAATCAAGAAAAGAAGATGTAGCTATTTGGAAAGATGTTGCACAAAGACTTGAAAGGTCTAATAGGAGAACCGCTGAAGTAAACTTGTCTGATATTGCAAGACATGTTGAAGCTGGTGAAACTATCTTAGTACCAGGTAAAGTTTTATCAAACGGTAATTTAGAAGAAAAAGTAAATGTTGTAGCATTAAAATTCTCAGCAAAAGCACAAGAAAAAATTGAAAGTGCTGGTGGAGAATGCATCTCAATTGATGAGATAATCGAATCAAATCCTAAAGGGTCAAACATTAGGATCATTGAATAGATAGGGTGTTATTATGATTATTGATGGAGAAGGATGCGTTTTAGGAAGATTAGCTAGTATAACTAGTAAAAATCTTTTAGAAGGCGAAGAAGTAATTATCATTAATGCTGAAAAAATTATGTTAACTGGTAACAGGGACTGGGCTTATGCTAAATACAAACAAAGAGTCGACAGGGCAAGTATTTCCAACCCTCGTGACTTAGGTCCTAAATATCCAAGAAGACCAGATGATATATTTAGAAGAACTGTAAGAGGAATGTTACCTTTCAAAAAATCCAAAGGTAAAACCGCATACAAAGGTTTAAAAGCATTTGTTGGCGTACCTGCTGAATACGCTGATGCTGAACTCACTGCAGTTCCTGAAGCAGAATACAGAAATCTTAAAAAAGGTGTTGAATTAGGAGAAATCTCCAAACTTTTAGGAGCTACCTTTTAGACAAATGGATGTGTGATTATGGTTAAAGTTATTCATACAAGTGGAAAACGTAAAACAGCTATCGCAAGAGGTACTGTTCAAGAAGGAACCGGTAAAGTCAGAATCAACAGAGTTCCTTTAGAACTTTATTCCCCTGAGCTTGCTAACTTAAAATTACAAGAACCATTAACCTTAGCTGGTGACTTAGCTAATGAAGTGGATATCAATATCCGCGTTGTTGGTGGTGGAGTAATGGGTCAAGCTGAAGCTGCACGTATGGTTATTGCAAAAGGACTCGTACAATGGTCTCAAGATATGGATTTAAAAGATAAATTCACTCAATACGACAGAACCATGTTAGTAGGTGACCCAAGACGTTCAGAACCTAAAAAATATGGTGGTCCTGGAGCAAGAGCACGTAAACAAAAAAGTTACAGATAATTTCTGTAAATTTAATATTTTAAATTAAAAAGATGATATAAATGATTCCTATTAGATGCTTAAGTTGCGGAAAACCTGTTTCAGCTTACTTCGATGAATACAATAAAAGAATTGCAGCTGGAGAAAAATCTAAAGACATTTTAGATGACTTAGGTTTAACTAGATACTGTTGTAGAAGAATGTTAATTTCTCATGTGGAAACATGGGAATAATTTTTCAATTGTAGGGATATTATATTAGAATATAATCTTGGTAAAATAATGCCTAAAAATGGAAGTAATATTCATGGATGTTGAAAAAAAATTAACAAGGTTTGAAAGAGCTAGGCTTCTTGGAGCTAGAGCAATTCAAATATCTATGGGAGCTAAACCATTAGTGGAAATTAAAGATTCCTTAGATCCAATTGACATAGCTTACGAAGAACTTAAAGCTGGAGTTTTACCATTAGATGTAATTAGAGATGAATAAATAGTTATATCTATTTATTCTCAATATTTATTTAAAAAAAATAAAAAATACCAACATAACTCTATAAAGAAACTTACTGATTTTTTAAAGAGTATAGATTATATGGTAATAAATCAAATGACACTGAGGTGTTTTTTTTGGATAGTATAATAGAAGATGTCCAAGTTCGTAAGATTTTGGATAGCAGAGGAAACCCAACTATTGAAGTAGATGTAGTTACTTGGAATGGTTTTGGTAGAGCTGCTGCGCCAAGTGGAGCCAGCACAGGTTCCAGAGAAGTTGTATCTTTCCCGGATGGTGGAGTCGATGTTGTCGTCCGTGAAATGGAAGATTTCATAGCTTCTGAGCTTATCGGTATGGATGCTAACGATGTGGCCACTATTGATGAGGTGCTAAAAGAAATTGACGGCACTGAGAATTTGGCTGCAATTGGTGGAAATACTACTGTAGCGATTTCTATGGCTGTAGTAAAGGCTGCTGCGGAATCTTATAACATGCCACTATACAGATACATTGGTGGACATTTAGTTAATGAATTACCATTCCCTCTGGGAAACATGATGAACGGAGGAGCACATGCTGGTGTTAATGCCCCTGACATTCAAGAGTTTTTGGTTGTTCCGACCGGAGCTTCCAATGTCAGTGAAGCAATATTTGCAAATGCGAGTGTTCATAAACGTTTGAAAGAGTTAATTCAAACTAAAGACTCCAATTTTACAGGTGGTAAAGGAGATGAAGGAGGATGGGTGCCTAACATTACCAATGATGCCGCTTTGGAAATACAGGCCAAAGCATGTGAGGAAGTTGGTGATGAGCTGGGTATAGAAATCAGACCTTCATTGGATATGGCAGCTTCTGAACTATGGAATGCAGATGAGCAGAAATATGTTTATGCTCAAGATGGTGTTAAAAGAGACGCCGGAGATCAAATTGATTTTGTAAAAGATATCATTGATACTTACAAAATGTTTTATGTAGAAGACCCATTTGACGAATCAGATTTTGATGGATTTTCTCAATTGACTTCAAAAGTTGGCGGTAAATGTTTAATTTGTGGTGATGATTTGTTCGTAACCAATAAAGAGTTATTGGCTAAGGGCATTGATTCAAAGGCCGCAAATGCTATTATCATCAAACCTAATCAGATTGGTTCATTATCTGAAACTTATGCTTGTGTAAAACTTGCTAAGGAAAATGATATTGTGCCGGTGGTTTCCCACAGGTCAGGAGAGACTTGTGATGAGACAATTGCACATTTGGCTGTTGGTTTATCATGTCCAATGATAAAGACAGGTGCTATTGGTGGTGAACGAATAGCAAAATTGAACGAACTTATCCGTATTGAAGAGGAACTTCTAAATCCGAAAATGGGCAAATTTTAAAAAAAGGAGAGAGTATTATGTCAAAAGTTATACTTGATTACGACAAATGTGATGGTGCTGACTGTGCAGAATGTGCTGATGTTTGCCCAATGGAAGTTTTAGTTCTCGAAGGAGATAAAATAGAAATTCACAATCCTGAAGATTGCAGTTATTGTGAAGTTTGCATGGACGTATGTCCTAACGAATGTATTAAAATTGAAGATGAAGATTAAATATAATAAATGGTGATATAATGACTAATGAACTTTTAATTGATTTAGATAATTATTTAGCAGCAGGTTTACATATTGGAACCCAACAAAAAACAAGTGACATGGAAAAATACATATTCAGAGTAAGATCTGACGGTTTATATGTTTTAGATATTCAAAAAACTGATGAAAGAATCAGACAAATTGCTAAACTTTTAGCAAAATACGACCCAGAAGACATTTTAGTTGTTGCTACAAGACAATACGGTCAAGCTCCTGTTAAAAAATTCGGTGAAATCACTGGTGCTAAAACCATCCCTGGAAGATTCATCCCAGGTACTTTAACAAACCCAAATTACGCTAAATTCATCGAACCAAAAATCATCGTTGTAACTGACCCAAGATCAGACGCTCAAGCAATCCTCGAATCCAAACAAAACGGTATTCCTGTAATTGCTTTATGTGATACTGAAAACTTACTCAGTTTTGTTGACATTGCAGTTCCTGTAAACAACAAAGGTAGAAAAGCTATTGCTTTAGTTTACTGGTTACTTGCAAGACAAATTTTAAGAGAAAGAGGAACTATCTCTGAAGATGGCGATTTAGATATTGATGCTACTGACTTTGAACTTAAATTCTAATCGATTAAAATGATAAGAAAACCTGTAGTTGCCGGAGCATTTTATCCAAGCAATCCCGATAGGCTTGTTAAGCTCATTGAGGATTGTTTTCTGGATAAGGCTGGCGTTGGTGAAATACCTGAACTCGCTAAGTTTGACGGTGTAGATTATCCTATCAACATCATGGTTCCGCATGCAGGTTATCAATATTCTGGTCCGATAGCTAGTCACAGCTATTGCCAGTTAGTTCAAAACGGTTTTCCAGAAGTTTTTATTATATTAAGTCCGAATCACACAGGTTACGGTAGTGAAATTTCCGTATTCAATGAAGGCGAGTGGATTACTCCTTTGGGAAGTATTGAAGTTGACGGCGAATTTGCAGATTCCATAATCTCACATTCAAATATTGCTGAAGCCGAATTTTCCGCTCACATCAATGAACACAGCATTGAAGTTCAGCTACCTTTCCTACAATATTTTTCCAATGATTTTAAGATTGTTCCAATTACGATGGGATCCCAGACTTTTTCCGCTTCAAGCGATTTGGCCAAGGCTATCTTCGATGCCGCCAATGATTTGAAAAGGTCCTATTGCGTTATTGCAAGTACTGATTTGTCCCATTTTAACAATCAAGAAAAAGCCAATAAGGTTGATGGCTTTGTTTTGGAAGATATTGGGGAAATGAACGAATTTAAATTGTTTGAAGAAGTTGTACAGTACAACATAACCATGTGCGGTTACGGTCCGGTAATGGCAACAATTTCCCTATCCAAAATGTCAGATAAAAACACTTGTGAAATTTTGGCTTATGGAACCAGTGGAGATGTTACCGGAGATTTGACTTCTGTTGTAGGATATGGTTCAGGCATTTTTAAATAAGGTGAATTTATGATAGCTAAAGCTTCCGCTCCGGCAAAGGCAATTCTGTTTGGTGAGCATTCAGTTGTATATAATGAACCTGCTATAGCTGGGGCTGTAAATAAAAGAGCTTATATTACAGTTAAGGAATCTGAATGTGAAAAATCTATTTTTAAAGCACCTAATATAAATTTTGAAGCTGAACTTTTAACAGAAGAGAAAAAATACATTTTAAGAAAAGGAAAACCCGGTATTATTAGATATATTTTAGAATCTCTTTATAGAGTTCACGACCACTCTCCAATTGAAATTACATTATTGTCTAATGTCCCAATTGGCTCTGGACTTGGTTCATCAGCTGCAGTTACAGTAGCGACTCTGGCAGCATTATACAGATACCATAATATTCGTTTTAATAAGAAATCTCTAGCCCATGATGCTCATATGGTTGAACAGGCGGTTCAAGGGGTTGCAAGCCCTCTGGATACATTGGTTTCAACATATGGGGGACTCGTTTATCTGTCCCGCAACAAGCAGGTTGAGCATTTCAATGTCAATTTCAATGTTCCGTTTGTTGTTGGTTACACCACAAAACATGGAAACACAGGAAAAATGGTTAAAGATGTAAAAAACCTTAAAAATAGAAATCCTAAAATTATCAATCCTGTAATAACTGCAATGGGTAATTTAACAAATTACGCTAAGCAGGCTATTTTAAAAAGGGATTTCAATAAGGTTGGTGAACTTATGAATATTAATCATGGATTTTTAGATGTTTTAGGTGTTAATACTTTAGAATTATCTAGAATGGTTTATAATGCAAGGGAAGCAGGCGCTATTGGTTCTAAAACAACTGGTGCTGGTGGAGGGGGCAGTATTATTGCACTTTGTCCTGGAAAAGTTGAAGAAGTAGCCAAGGCCATTGATGCTTATGATAATGTTTTAAGAATCCATTTTACTCGTAAAGGTGTTTCTTCAAGGGTTTATAAGTGATTTTATGATTATTTTAAAAATTGGTGGAAGTATCCTCACCAATAAGGACTCAACAGAAAGTGAAGTTGATTATGCTTCCTTAAAAAGAATTGCATCTGAAATCAAGGATGCATTGGATGAGTCAGATAAAGAATTGATTATCGTGCACGGTGCGGGATCTTTCGGTCATCCGCCTGCGAAAAAATATAAAATTGGTGAAGTATTTGCCGAAGAGGAATTTCCACAAAAAAGAATTGGTTTTTGCGAAGTTCAAAATGCCGTAAAAAAATTAAACATGCTTATTTGTGAATCTTTTATTGATGAAGGTTTACCTGTTATTGCTATTCCTGCATCAAGCTTTATGACTGCCACTAATAAAAGGATTACTGAAGGAAATCTTGATTACTTTAAAAAATACTTGAATAAGGGTTTCATCCCTGTTGTTTATGGGGATGTCGTTTTGGATACTCAACTGGAAATTTGCGTTATATCCGGAGACCAAATAATACAGTATCTGGCGGTCAATCTTAATGCGGATAAGGTTATTTTAGGAACTGATGTCGACGGAGTTTACAATAAAAACCCTAAAACACATGATGACGCAATATTTTTTGATAGATTTTCATCACTAAAAGATTTGGATACTCTCGAAGGGACAACAAATGTGGATGTTACTGGTGGAATGGTTGGAAAAATTAAAGAACTTTTATATTTGGCTGATTTAGGAATTGAATCTAAAATAATAAATGCGGAAATTGAAAATAATATCTTCAAAGCATTAAATGATGAAGAAGTTAAAGGAACTGTAATTTCAAGGGGAAATTAAGAATATGATTTCAGATAGAAAATTAGAGCATTTATTGATTTGTGAAAATTATGATGTGGAGTTTAAGGATAAAACCACCGGTTTTGAAGACATTGAACTTATTCACAATGTTCTTCCTGAAGTTGATAAAAACGAAATAGATTTGTCAACATCAGTTTTTGGAAAAGAATTGGACTCCCCTTTATTTATCACAGCAATCACTGGAGGTCATCCTGCTGCAAAATCAATCAATAAACAATTGGCCATTGCAGCTGAAAATAATAACATTGCTTTAGGTGTAGGTTCCCAAAGGGCTGCTTGTGAGCATCCTGAACTTGCAGATACATATACTGTTGTAAGGGAAAATGCACCAAACTGTTTGCTTGTAGGAAACATCGGCGCTCCTCAGCTCAATTTAGCAGAAAAAGCTGTTGAAATTTTAGATGCTGATATTTTAGCTATTCATTTAAATCCTCTTCAGGAATCCATTCAGCCTGAAGGTGACTTGGATGCAAGGGGATATACAGATTTGATAGGTCAAATTACTGAAACTGTCGATATTCCAGTCCTTGCAAAGGAAACTGGATGCGGAATATCTGCAGAATCTGCAAAAATTTTAGTTGATGCAGGTATTGATTTTATTGATATTGAGGGTGCTGGAGGAACCAGTTGGGCGGCTGTTGAAACATATAGGGCTGAAGACAGATACTTTGGTGAAATATTTTGGGATTGGGGAATTCCTACTGCCATCAGTACAGCTGAAGTAACTAATGCAGTTAATGTTCCTGTCATTTCATCAGGAGGAATCAGATCAGGTCTTGAAGCAGCTAAAGCTATTGCTCTTGGTGCGGATGCCGTAGGTATGGCATTGCCGTTTTTAAAGAATTCAGCCACACAGGAGCAGTTAAACAAATTTATTCACAGATTCAATGATACACTAAGACTTGCAATGTTTTTAGTTGGAGCTAATAACATCGAAGAGCTAAAGCAGTCTAAACTAGTCATTCGTGGAAAAACAAGAGAGTGGCTCAATGAAAGAGGAATCAACACTAAAAATTATTCAAGGAGATAAAACATGAGCGTAGAAGTAATCGCTATTGGTGGATATCAGGAAGTCGGGAAAAACATGACTGCTGTAAGGATTGGCGAAGATGTTGTAATCTTCGATATGGGAATCCACCTAGACAGAATTAGTATGCATGAGGATACTGATATAGACCGTATGCATAGTTTAGATTTAATTGAAAGGGGAGTTATTCCGGACGATACTTTAATGAAAGAAGTAGACGGTAAAGTGCGCGGAATAGTTTTCTCTCACGGTCACTTGGACCACATTGGTGCAGTAGCCAAATTGGCTCACAGATATGATGCACCCTTAATCGGAACACCTTATACTGCGGCTTTAATTGAAAAACAAATTAAAGGTGAACGCAAATTCAAAGTTACTAATCCTATCAGGTCACTTAATCCTGGAAACAAAATCAAATTGTCCAAAGATATTACTTTGGAGTTTGTCCAGTCAACACATAGTATCCCACAGGCAGTATTTCCTGTATTGCACACATCAGAAGGTGTTATCGTTTATGCACTGGATTTCAAATTTGACAATCATCAAAAAGTATCACCGCCACCTGACTATAAAAGATTAAGGGAATTGGGTAAAAAAGGTGTACTTGCATTGATTGTAGAAACAACCAATGCTAAAAATTACAATGAAGTTAAAACTCATTCAGAGCGTATCGCAAGAAATATTTTAGAAGATGTGATGAGAGGGCCTCTTCAAGAAAAGACAGGTATGATTGTAACAACATTTTCATCACATGTAGAACGTGTACAGGCAATTGCAGACATTGCTAAAAAAAGCCACAGGGAAATATTTTTCCTGGGCAGATCAATGGAGAGATTCTGTGGAATTGCACAAAACTTGGGAATCTTGAAATTGCCGAAAAATGCAAGTATTTACGGTTCTCCGAAAGCGGTAAATAAAGCTTTGATGAGGGCTGATGAAGACAGGGCGAATTATTTGCTTGTAACTACAGGTCACCAAGGTGAACCTGATGCATTACTCCCAAGAATAGCAAATGGAAGAACTCCATTCAACATTAAAAAAGGAGATAATGTAATCATCTCAGCACCAATCATTCCAAATCCGACAAATGCTGCTAACAGACATATCATGGAAAGAAGATTAAAACTCAAAGGTGCTAGAATTTATCCTAATGCTCACGTTTCTGGGCACGCTGGAAGAGAAGATCATAGGGAATTTTTACGTATGTTGAAACCACAGCATATCATTCCGGCTCACGGAGACTTATCAATGCTTGCAGCCTATGCTGAACTTGCTGAAGAGGAAGGTTATAGAATAGGATATGATATTCATATTTTAAGAAATGCTCAAGCACAAGTTTTTAAAGGTTAAGAGGGATTAAAATGAGTGATGTAAAAGAAGTACTTGGAAGTTATTCAACAGATATTACAAAAACAATCGAAGAAGAATTAGCAATAATTACTCCAGACAATCTTAGTGAAGCATCTGTATATCTTACAAGGGCTGGAGGAAAAATGCTCAGGCCTGCTTTAACTTTAATAGTGTCTGAAGCTGTTGGTGGAAATAAAGAATCTGCTGTCAAATCTGCAGCTGCAATTGAACTGATTCACACATTTTCACTTATCCATGACGATATCATGGATGATGATGACATGAGAAGAGGAATGCCTTCCGTTCACAAAGTTTGGGGCGATGATGTTGCTATTCTTGCTGGAGATACATTGTTTTCAAAAGCTTTTGAAATGATTATCACATCAGAGAATACAACACCTGACCAAAACAACAGAGCTTTAGCCACTGTTGCTGATGCATGTATAAAAATCTGTGAAGGTCAGGCTTTGGACATGGGATTTGAAGAAAGATTTGACGTTACCGAAGAAGAATACATGGAAATGATTTTCAAAAAGACTGGTGCTTTAATAGCTGGTGCAACTAAAGCAGGAGCTATTATGGGCGGTGCATCTGATGAGGTCATTGATGCAATGTATGAATACGGCCGTTTGATTGGTCTTGCATTCCAAATCCAGGATGATTATCTTGACTTGGCTTCTGATGAAGAAACATTAGGTAAACCAATTGGATCTGACATCGGAAAAGGTAAAATGACAATCATTGCAATTAAAGGTTTGGCAAGTGATGATTCAGGAAGATTACTTGAAATCCTTAAAGCTGATGAAAATTCACAGGATGAAATAGATGAGGCAATTGAAATTTTAACAAATTGCGGCGCCATTGAATATGCTCGCAATCTTGCACTTGAATCTGTAGACCAGGCAAAAGAAGTACTTGAAATATTGGATGATTCTTCATATAAACAAGTGCTCATTGACATTGCAGATTTCGTTTTAGAAAGACATTCATAGATGTCTTTTCTTTTTTTTAATTTTTTAGGATTCCAGATAATCCGGAATCCCTGTTTCATGCTAGATATTTGAACTTTTTTTAAAAAATTTCCATTTTTTAGTTACATGCATATGAATTTATTAGAGAACCGATTTTTCAATAGAAATTTTTTGTTTTATGATAATAGTCGATATTATCACTAATCATTATATTTAAAGCAATATTTAATCTTTTTGTTAGAATTTAAAGCAATTTTATGAAGTTAGGGCAATTTTTTGAACTGAGGTCAATAACTATATAACTATTTTTCTAACAATATATGTATATGAAAGGAATAATCGGCGCTATTGGCGGGGACATAATAGGTTCAACAAGAGAGTGGAATGCTATCAAAACAAAGGATTTTAAACTATTTGAGAAGAAATCAACATTTACCGATGATACAATACTCACATTGGCCGTTGCAAAGTGGTTATGTGAGGACAAGGATTCTCAAAATGCTCTTGTCAGAAATCTGCAGAAATTCGGAAATGAATATCCCAACGGAGGCTACGGCGGAAGGTTTTATCATTGGCTGGATGAGGAATCTCCACAACCTTACGGAAGCTGGGCAAACGGATCTGCCATGAGGGTATCTCCATGTGCCTGGGTTGCAGACAGTTTGGAAGAGGCACAGGATTTGGCATATAAATCAGCATTTGTTACCCACAATCATCCTGAAGGAATTAAAGGAGCCCTTGCAACCTGTGATGCAATATATCTTGCAAGAATAGGTGCTAAAAAGGAAGAAATAAAAGACCATATTGAAGTCAGATATGAATATGATTTGGACCTCAGTGTGGATGACATAAGGCCGTTTTACACTTTCGATGTTTCATGCGCAGGAAGCGTTCCGGAGTCCATCATTTGCTTTTTGGATGCAAAGGATTATGAAGATACAATCAGAAATGCCGTTTCACTGGGTGGTGATGCGGATACTATGGCCGCTATTGCCGGAAGTATTGCAGGTGCATATTGGGAAATTCCAAAATCAATTGCATATAAGGCAATTCATCGTCTGGATTATAATCTGCTGAAAACTTTTATAGAATTTGAAGAGAAATTCATGCCTTCCGTTTAGATTTTATTTTTTTCAGCTGATTCATGAATCTTTCATCATAATTTCTTGCAATATCTTCATATTTGTTCCATATTCCTATTGATGTTTCGGGAATGACATTGCGTTTGTCTTCGGAAAATTTGGTATATGTGTGCATCATTTCCTTTGAATCGGAGATTATTAGCTTAACAAATGGAATGTCAGCCTTTTGAATTGGAATGTCATTTTCCTTAAACATTGGTATTATTTCTATTTTTTCATTGTTGATATAGCAGGTTGGTGATGCCAGAATGTTTACTCTCAAATCCGGTCTGTTTTTCAGAGAATTAATCAGCGCTTCGCCTTCCCCTTCAAACAGAAAACCGATTCTCATGTTGATTGATGTTTTTGCCCTTTTGATTATCTCCAGTTCCTTGTTGATGATTTTTTCAACACCGTAGATTCTCCATATAGGTGCCCTAACCTGGCTCATACCGTTTTCATATATGTTTGTCAGCCTTGTAATCGTATCATCAATTTCCAAATTCAGCCTTTCCTTTTCACGGGTCAGAACCTCAACAGGGGATTTGACATTGTATGTCAGTGGTCTTCCATCCTCAACTTCAATGAAATTCTTTTTTGACAGTTCCTTTAAAACGTCATAGATTTTGCTTCTTGGGATTCCTGATTTTTCAGATATTTCCGTTGCAGTTGAAGATATGAGGGAAGTCAGTGTTATGTAAGCTTCGGCCTCATACATTGTAAGTCCGATTCCTTTAAGTGTAGCGATATTTTCATCCATGATTATAATTTGGTTGATGCCATATATATTTGTTACTTTTCACCCTTGTAAAGTGACAAAATATTTATATATTCTTCAAATGTAAATTATGATTAACGAATTAAAGAGGTAATTATTATGGCAGACGGATTAGATATGTTTTGTTATCAATGTTCCCAAACCGCTAAAGGTACAGGATGTACTGTAAGTGGAGTTTGCGGTAAAAAACCAACTGTAGCAAGATTACAAGATAACTTAATCTTTACTATGAAAGGAATCAGTGCATACAACTACAATGCAAATGTTTTAGGAAAAAATGATCCTGAAATTGATGCATTCCTGACCAAAGGGTTATACACTACATTAACCAATGTCAACTTTGACGTTAACGATTTGGTTGGATTAGCACTTGAAGCCGGTGAAAAAAGTGTAGCAGTAATGAGATTGCTCAAAGAAGCACACATTGAAGCATACGGCGAACCACAACCTGTTGAAGTAAAAGTTGGAGCACAGGAAGGACCTGCAATAATTGTAACAGGCCATGACTTAAAAGCATTGGAAGAACTATTAAAACAGGTTGAAGGAACTGACATTAAAGTTTACACTCACTCTGAAATGTTACCTGCTCACGGTTATCCTGGACTCAACAAATACGAAAACCTTGCAGGCCAGTTAGGTGGAGCATGGCACGACCAAAGAACAATCTTTAAAAAATACAATGCAGCTATTGTCGGAACAAGTAACTGTGTACTTCCTGCACTTGATGCATACAAAGAAAGAATGTTCACAATGGATGTTGCAAAACTTGAAGGCGTAAAAACTGTAGAAGACTATGATTTCTCAGAAGTAATTGAATGTGCAAAATCATTAGGTGGTCTTGAAGCAGAAGAATTGACCACAATCACTACAGGATGGAGTGCAGGAGCAATCGTTGAACATGCCGACACCATTAAAAGATTGGTCGAAGAAGGTAAAATCAGAAGATTCTTTGTTGTTGGAGGATGTGACAAAGCAGCTAAACACAATGACTACTACAGAGAATTTGTCCAAAACTTACCTCAGGATACTGTAATTTTAACATTAGCATGCGGTAAATACAAATTCAATGATCTGGATTTAGGCGACATTGAAGGAATTCCAAGATTGCTGGATGTAGGGCAATGTAACGATACAATTGTTGCAGTTGATGTTGCAGTGGCTTTATGCGAATTGTTTGGCATGGAATTAAATGAATTGCCACTTACCATTGTACTCTCTTGGATGGAACAAAAAGCAGCAGCTGTTCTCTGGGCATTGTTATATCTTGGAAAAACAGACATGTGGCTCGGACCTGTGCTTCCTGCATGGTGTAATGATGATATCATAAGCGTTCTGGTTGAAAACTATAACCTCACTCCAACTACAGGTGATGCAATAGCAGATATCAAAACAATTTTAGGAGAATAATCTCATGAGTGATATTAAAGCAAAGGCTTTAGATATCCAAACTTTAGTGGAATATCAGGATGATACAGTTGTAAGTCGTGAAGTAATTAAAAAGGATCTTGGGACTGTAACATTCTTTGCTTTTGATAAAGGTCAGGGTTTGTCAGAACACTCTGCACCTTTTGATGCAATGGTTCAGATAATAGATGGTGAAGCTGAAATTACAATTTCCGGTGTAAAAAACACTGTCCAGGCAGGTGAAATTATTATAATGCCTGCAAACGAACCTCATGCATTGCAAGCAGTAAAATGTCCTTATAAAATGATTTTAACTATGATTAAAAGTAATTAATTTCATTTTTTCTTTTTTTATTTTAAAGTTTTTATTATAAAATGTCTATTTTTTATAATTTGGTATGTACTTGTCAAATTAAATTATTCTTTTCCTGCTGCCAGTAATGTTTATTTAAATTTACATCTTAGTAAATTAGTGTTTTTTTATTTAAGCTATTGAATTATTAATCATATTTTTATTTAAAAGGGTGTTTGAAACTTTGCGGAATATTATTTTTTCCACCATACCATTATCCAGTCAGCCTTGTCCTTGACATTGAAATATTTTCCGTTTTCAAAAGTCAGAATTCTCTCCAGATAATTTCTCAGCTGTTCTTTTTCATCTTTGCTGTACAAATCAAGACGGAACTTGCCGTTGTCCATTGCCTCTTCAATGCTATCGTATTCCCGATAGTTATTCAAATCAAATCTCTCGACATTTGCATATATGCCCATATTAAACAGTATGTTGAAAAAATAGTTGTAATCCGGAAAATCTTCAGTTTTTCTGCCCAGTTGTCTTTCAAAATCCTTTTCGATTTTTTTGTTTTCCGGTCCGAAAATGGTTATGAAAACATATTTGTTTGCAATCTTGTCCAATTCGTACAATACCTCTTCAATTGGTTTGATTCCATTCAGGGATCTTGAACATATCACCACATCCACGTCACCGATTTCATCATATTTGATTTCCTCAATAGGCTTTAAGATTGTTTCGATATTGTCTATATTTTTTTCTTCTGCTCTTTTTTCAAGATATTCTAACATTTTGACTGATGAATCAAGTCCAATGACTTTTTTAACATTTCGGGCTATTGGAATGGTTATGCTGCCTTCTCCACATCCCACATCCAGTACGGTGTCGTTTTCATCTAAAATCAGCTTATCGAAAAGCGCATCCTGATAGTCATCTTTTCTAGTTCTTTTGTAAAATCCCTCGGCTGCTTTGTCCCAGTCTTTGCCGACTTTGCCGTCTAATCTTTCAGCCCAAAAGCCTGTCCAGTCAACATCATTTGGATTTTCAATGCATTGTTTCATAATATCACTTAAAACTCTTTTTCATACATATTACGTTTTCATCAAATTTAAACTGGCCAAATTTTGGAATTTGTTTGTAATCCAGTTTTTCGTATAGTCTGATTGCAGGGGTATTATTTTTTCCTGTTACAATATAGGAATATCCGTAGTTTTCATCAAGGACTTTCTTTTCAAGCTGTTTTATGAGAGTGTAGGCTATCCCTTTTTTGCGGTAATTCTTTTTGACATAAACCCGTTTAAATTCCACGCTTTTTTGGCCGCATTGCCTGTAGCTGGCACATGCCACGGCTTTATCCGAATCCAAAAATAAAATCACTATGTGAGGGTCTTTAAACTCATTATACTGTTTATACTTGTCCAGATCATCACCAATGCGTTCGTAGTATCCTCTGTCCAACTCTTCAACAAGTTTCAGGAAACGATTATCTTTTTCATCGGTAAAAACGATTGTCATGACTCTAAATTTTTGTTTTCCCACTTAGGACATTTCGATAGTCCTCGTAGTTTTCTTTTAAAAGCTCAGGAATGTCAAGCTCGTATGGACAGTTGTCAACACATGCATAGCATTCAATGCAGTCTTTTGTAGCTTCCATTTTCTCCTGATATTCCTCGGTAAGGTAAGGTTCGGTTGGAAATCTTCTAATCCAAAGTGACATTCTTGCACATAGGCTGATGTTGATTCCTTCAGGGCAGGGCATGCAATAGCCGCATCCTCTGCAGAAATTTTCCCCGAGTTCCTTTTTATCCTTTTCAATTGCATGTTTTAATTCATCGTCCAAGACGGTTTCAGGGCCGTATGATAAAAATTCATTCAGCTCTTCCAGTTTTTGAATTCCCCAAATCGGCAGAACATTTTCAAATTGATTTATGTAGGCATAACTTGCTTTTGAGTTTTTAATCAATCCTCCGCCCATTGCTTTCATTGCCAAAAATCCAACATCCAGTTGTTTGCATTTATTGACTAATTGGATTTCCTCATCTCCGCTAAGATATGAGAATGGATACTGGAGAGTTTCATAAAGTCCGCTGTCAAGCGCTTCATGGGCAATTGTGATTTTGTGTGTGGTGATTCCGATGTGATTGATTAATCCCTGATCTTTAGCTTCTTGCATGGCTTCTGCCAAATCATCACCTTTTTTTGGACAGAATGAAATGTTGTGGTGCTGATATAAGTCCAGATAATCTGTTTTTATTTCTTTCAGAGAAGTTTCCAGATCTTTCCAAAAATC
The DNA here is from genome assembly GCF_045541095.1 of Methanobrevibacter sp. Classification (GTDB taxonomy): domain Archaea; phylum Methanobacteriota; class Methanobacteria; order Methanobacteriales; family Methanobacteriaceae; genus Methanocatella. The sequence continues at coordinate 5,237 of NZ_JAZQIJ010000136.1, read as the reverse complement.
TTCAACGGTTTCTGCAGCAGTTTTTGACGCCAAATAGATTTCACTTCTCACGTCTTCAAATGCATTGCCCAGTTTTTCTTCACTGTCTGTGTAAAATCTGGCAGTATCATAAAAGTTTATGCCGGATTTATAAGCGGTTTGAAGTATTTCAATTGAATCTTCCATATTTCTTCTCTGAATCGGCAGTGCGCCGAATCCGTTTTTGTCAACATCAAGATTTGTTTTTCCCAATCTCATCTTATCCATAACCCATTAATTTTAAAACAACATATAATATTAAAATGACAGCCAATACGATGAGGGCTGTTTTTGTGGATAGGAATCTTGTCTTTTTAAATTCCTTATCTTCAACGACTCCTGTTTTTAAAAGTCTTTCTTTTTCAAAGGAGCATTTCTGATATATTGCTTCCAAATCCTTTGGAAGTCTTCCGTATTCATTCAGCATGTTTATTGTCTTATTTAGAAATTTAATCGCTTCATCCTTTTTTCCAAGTTTTACACAGCAGAAAGCTGATTTGTAGTTGAAATTGGTTTTCAAATCCAAATCATTTTCTATTTGACTTTCATAGTTGAGACATTTTTCATAATCTTTCAATGCGTTTTCATATTCCTTTAATTCATAATATGCGTCGCCTCTGGAATTGAATGCAAGCAGGGTTGCTTCTTCTCCAAGGGATTTGTCAAGATAATCAATGGCTTCCCGGTTTTCACCGTTTTTTTGAAGCATCTGGCCAAAGTACAAATCTGATTTCTGGTCGCTTCCGAAATTATTTTCATACCTTGTCAAATCCTTTAGAGCATCATCATATCTTTTGGATTGAATTAAAAGCTCTATTCTGCTCATGCTGACTTCCCTTTTTGAAATGCGGGGCTTTTCGATTTTTGAATAAGATTTGTATTTTTCATGTGCCTTGTCAATGTAGGAAAGTGCCTCATCGATTTGTCCTTTGTTGAATTTTGACATTGCCTTGTCACAAAGTGCATTAATGGAATGGGGTTGTTTTTCAAGGTATCTGTCAAAATATTTCTCCCCGTAGTCTCCATTGTCATGGCTAGGATCATAGTATTGATAATACAATCCCTTTTCTTCAATGGCAGGCAGGAACTCTGCATCTATCAGCATATCTAAAATAGTTAAATAAGACTTAATATCATCTTTCCCGTGTCTTTTTCTAGCTAATTTTAGAGCATCTGCGAAATTTTCATTTTCAATATAGTTTTTTGCTTCATCAATATAATTGCTCATTGTATTTCAACCTAAGTTTTTTTTTAACTACTCTCACTATATTTATATATTTTTAGATAGATAAATAATAATGCTTATTTTTGTAATTAAAATATTAATTGTGATGATTAAATGAATGATTTAGAAGAGATTGTTTATAAACATGCTTTACTCAATGCAGCAAAACATAAGGGAAGCGCAAATCCCGGTGCTGTTATGGGTTCAATCATGGCCAATGAACCTGAATTAAGAAGTAAGGCAAAGGAAATTGGTCCTTTATCTGGTAAAATAGTAGCTAAGGTAAATGCACTTTCACCTGAAGAGCAGGCAAGCGAAATGGAAAAATATGGTGTTGAAGTTGAAACTAAAAAGCCAAAGGCTAAGGAAAAAGGACTTCAGGAGCTGCCTGGCAGTCATGAAAATATAGTTTTGCGTTTTGCTCCAAATCCAAGCGGACCACTGCACATCGGACATTCAAGAGCAGCAGTTCCAAATGCGGAATATGTTAAAAGACATAACGGTAAGTTAATTTTAAGAATTGAGGACACTGACCCTAAAAGGGTATTTGAACCTGCTTATGAAATGATTCCTGAAGACTTGAAATGGTTGGGAATCGAGCCTGATGAAATTATCTATCAGTCTGACAGGTTTGAAATCTATTATGATTACGCCCGCCAATTGATTGAAAAGGGTGCTGCTTACATGTGTACCTGTGACGGCGCTACATTTAAGGAATTGAAGGATAACTGCAAACCATGTCCATGCAGGGACAACACTGTTGAAGAAAACCTTGCATTATGGGATAAGTTTGATACAATGGAAGCAGGTGAAGCTGTATTAAGAGTTAAAACTGATATTGCTCATAAAAATCCTGCCATTCGAGACTGGGTGGCAATGAGACTTGTTGATGAAGCACATCCTCGTTTAGGCACTAAATACAGAATTTATCCTATGATGAACTTTTCTGTTGCATTGGATGATTATCTGATGGGATTGACTCATGTATTGAGAGGAAAAGACCATCTTGCCAACACCGAAAAGCAAAAATACTTATATGACCATATGGGCTGGGACGTGCCTGAATACATTCATTACGGCAGATTGAAAATGGAAGATATTGCGCTCAGTACCTCAAAAGCTAAAGAAGGCATTGAAAACGGTACATATAGCGGATGGGACGACCCAAGACTCGGAACATTAAGAGCTATTGCAAGACGTGGAATAAATCCTAAGGCAATCTATGATTTGATTATTGAAATTGGTGTTAAAATGGCTGATTCCGCTTTAAGCTGGAAAAAGATCTACGGTTTAAACCGCAGTCTTCTCGAACCGATAGCAAACAGATATTTCTTCTGTGAAAATCCTCAATTAATTGAAGTAGAAGGTTATGATGGCGGAAAGATTGACATTGAAAGGCCGCTTCATGCAGACCACATGGATAGGGGAAACAGGATTTTGCCGTTCGATGGAAGTGCTTATTTAGATCCAAATGATATCAACAACGGCATTGCAAGATTAATGGATGCTGTAAATGTTGAGATTGTAGATGATAAAATTTCATATCATTCAAGTTCCTTTGAAGATGCAAGGGATGTCAAAGCCAAAATCATTCATTGGGTTCCTGTCGAAGACAATGTCAATGTAAAAATTGTCATGGATGACGCATCAGTCAAAACAGGTCTTGGTGAAGGTGCACTTCGTGACTTGAATGTAGGCGACATTGTACAATTTGAAAGGGTTGGATTTGCCCGTTTGGATGAAATTAAAGATGATGAGATTATTTTCTACTATGCACATAAATAGGTGATGGGATGACATTATTTTCAAATGGATTCGTTACTCTTCAAATGCCTGAAGATTTTGATACTATACCTACCAAAGATGAATTTAATGATTTGTATCTGGTAAATACTAAAATACCAATGTCCATTAAATTTTCCACTACTCCAACACTGGTTGGCCTTCCGGCTATCCGTGAAGACATTGAAAAAACAGTAAAATCTAATGACAGGGTTAATTTGGTTACTTCAGACTTTTTACCTATTAATGATGATATTTACTATATGATCGTTTCATCTTTTTCAGATGGTGAAAATGAGTTTCGTAGATACGAATTTCTCTATGTCAAGGACAGTAATCTCTATATTTTTGAATACACATATCCTTATGCAGATAGGGAACTTGATGATTTTTACCTGAACATTATCCGTTCCTTAAAAATAGTTGTTCCGAAATATATTGTTGAAAATGGAAGTTACAAATTGAATGAAGAAGAATCAGGAGATATTTAATCTCGATTCTTTATTTTTTTTAAAAATAGTTGTAAAAAAGATATCAGTATATCTTTTTCACGTCAGATGGTTTAATTTTAATGTTTTTACCTCTGTATTTAACAGAGATGTCATCGCCGTTGATTGCATAAACCTGACTGGAATAGGTTTCTCCATCATGTTTGAATATGATTTCATCACCTTTCTTAAGAACTGCTTCTGAATTGTTGATTTGTATTTTCATGTTTGCTCTTGAAGGTGTTGATTTGATTGGAGCAACTTTTGGTTCTGCAATTTCTGGTTCTGGCATTTTGGTATTATTGAACAGTTTACGAGTATTTTCTTCTCTAATGACTTGATCGTAGTCAGGTTCATAAGTTTCACCGAACTCATCATGGGTTTCATTGATGATCGGTGCATACTCATCATATTCCTCATAATCATTGACATTTCTGATATATGTTTCTTCGAAGTTATCGCGTGGATAAATCTCTTCAGATGTAGTAGGTTCTGAAGATAATTTTTCTTTCACTTCTTTAAATATGCTTGAGCTTTTAATCTTATTGGTGAATCTGGCTAAATCTTTTCTATAGTCCAGGTCATTGTCAGGTTCAATTTTATTAGAATTATCGATTGATGATCCAAACTCATCTTTTTCTTCGATTTTAGTAGGTGATTTTAATACAGGTTCTTTAATTTCAGGAATTGTCTCTTCGGAATTTAATAATGCATCAGTAATATCGTCACTGCCGGAGATGCTTTCAATTTTTTCTTCTTCTATTTCCTGTGAAGCTGTACTTATTGCCTCATCAATGTCTTTTTGTGATGCAACAAGTGGGGTTTCACTTTCTTGTGTTTCAACATCCAATATGTCCTGAACACTTTCTTGAGAATCTTTGCTGTCTTCGACAATTTCCTCTTTTGCTTCACTTTCATCAATGACGTCCTGGATTGCCTCTTCTTTTGTTTCACTTTCATCAATGATGTTTTGAATTGTTTCATTTTTATTTTCGGTACTGTCAATGATGTCCTGAATTGTTTCTTCTTTGGTTTCTGCTGCATCAACAGCTTCTTCACTCTTCTCGTCTGCATCATCGCCTGACAATATTTTTCCAATCTCTTCATCTGCTAAGATTTCTTCGATGAGTTGTTCTTCAGTATGTTCATTTTCTTTTTTACTTATGATACTTTCTTTAAGTTCATTTAACTCGGCATCATCGTCTCTTTTGATTTGCTGAGCTTCTTTTTCCCTTTCACTATCTTTTCTTTTTGATTCTTTGATTAATTCATCAATAGTAAATAAGTCTTTCAATTCAGTTTTTTCATTTTGATTGTTGTCTTGTGTCATAATTTCAACCTGATATTCGTTCATTGGCTCTTGGAATTTTTTAACTTCATTCTCATAATTGATTAAAACTTGATTTTGAGATTCGTATTCAACAGATTCTTTTTTATTATTTTCAACTTCAGACGCTACATTGTCGTAGTTGTCTTGCGGATATATCTCTTCAATATAATTTGTATTGTCGATAGGTGGCTGGGAATAATTTTGTTCAATACTATCATGCGATTCCTTATCTTTTGAAAAAGAGAGTATTCCATTAATGGATTCTTTTGAAATGATTGAAGTTTCATCTTTTTCCAGTTCATCTCCTTTATAATGTAGTTTAACTGATATGGAAGCAATCAAACCAATTATAAAGATAGTTACCCATAATAATATTGTTATCCCATTCATAATT
>NZ_JAZQIJ010000135.1:0-6584 GCF_045541095.1 Methanobrevibacter sp. | reverse complement strand
TAAGCATTTTTTCAATTAAATTAATATATAAAGATTCACTTAAATTATATCATATAATGAAAAAAATAATTTTATTCAAAAAATTGGGGAATTTTAAATGAAATTAAAAAGGGGTATATTAATTTTTTGCATGATAACGTGTATTATGCTTACTGCATCATGCGCTTTTGCAAGCGATGCAGCAAATGAAACGATAAGTCAATATGATGATTCGCAGAATCTTCAGGTGGTAACTAATAATGTAAATGATACATATTCTGTATTGGGTGATTCTGCAGAAAATTCTGAGGTTTATTTTGATGCAAATGCCGCCAGTGACGGTAACGGTTCAAAAGAAAGTCCGTATAAGTATTATCAGTCAGACAGAATACCTTATGGTGGTACAGTATATTTTGCTGATGGTGTTTATAATATTGCTCAAAATGAAGCAACTTCAATTCATTCATCTTCAACTTACAAGACAACATTTATAGGTCAGAGTATCGAAAATACTATTTTGACTACTACATTGACCAATAAATTTGCTTTTACTGTAACAGACGGTTCCTATTTTGTCTTAAAGAATTTAAGAATGGATAAAATTCATATAAGCAATCATGCTAATATTATAGCTGACAATGTGGCATTCACATACAGTAAAAGTTTCACTTCCTCTCCGGGTCTTTCATATTCATATATTTCAAAAACATATGAATCCACTTATGGAGGAGTTATCATTTGTGACACTCCGTTTAACAAGAAAACCACTTTAAATCTTACAAACTGTCAATTCATTAGCAATTCAGCAGAATCCGGTGGAGTTATTGCTGCATATAACACTATAGCAAATATTCAAAACTGTCTTTTCGATGGTTCATCTGCAAATCGCTTTGGTGGTGCGATTTACAGTATCAAATCAAGTTTTAATATTCAAAACTCCTCATTTACTGGAAATAAAGCTAAATATGCAGGTGCAATATATGCAAACTGCAGTGATTTTCATTTAAAAGATTCCCAATTTTTACAATCACAGGCTACCAGTTTCGGTGGTGTAATAGCTTCATTTTCAAGCATTCTTGACATCAATAATGTTATTTTCAATGATTATGTCTCATTGAATGATGCAGGTGGTGCAATTTATGCTACAGGAGGAACAATAAACATTGCAGATTCCAAATTTGTGAAAGGTTATTCCGATTTCGGAGGAGCAATCAGCAGCCTGAAGACCAACTCCACAATCACAGGCACCGAATTTAGGGATAACCACGCAACATACTACGGTGGTTCAATCTACAATATGTACGGAAACCTTATTCTTACAGAAAACACTTTCAAAAACTCTCATGCTCTCAGTGGTGGAAGCATATTCAACAGGCTTTCCGATTTATTCACATTATCAAACAATCAGTTTATAAATTCCACAGCAAATGAAGGACATATTGTTTTCATTGACGGTGGCAATGTAAAGGTTGATCAAAAAGGTAACACCTATGACAGTGTATATGAGCTTTTAAAATATGGAAACATTTATGATATTGACTATTACAAGTCAGTTCCGATTATCAACTACACTCCGGAAGTAATAAGTGTTGTACCATCTTCATATGATTCAAGAAAGTATGGTTACATAACTCCTGCAAAGGATCAGATGGATGGTGGAAACTGTTGGGCATTTTCAGGAATTGCAACATTAGAGGCATGTCTTAAAAAGGCAACAGGAATTGAATATGACTTCTCAGAGGAAAACGTTAAAAACTTGATGTCAGAATATTCTCTGTTTGATTCAGACACCGGAGCAAACAGCGGTGGAAACCTGTACATGTTTATAGCATACCTTGCAAGCTGGTTTGGTCCGATATATGATGAATATGATGTTTATGATGATTATTCAGCATTGTCATTTATTCACGATTCAGAAATCCATGTCCAAAATGTTTACATCCTACCTGAAAGGCAGAATTTCTACGACAATGACCACATTAAACAGGCTGTAATGAAATACGGTGCTGTTTCAATAGGTATCGAGTTGGGTCAGAACAAAGGGCATGCAGTTACCATTGTCGGTTGGGATGATGAATTTACCAGTAGTGACTTTTTAGGAAACAAGGCGTTAGGTGCATGGATAGTCAAAAACAGCTGGGGAACTGAATGGGGATACAACGGTTTCGGATACCTATCTTACCAGCAGCCTATCACTTTCGGATATACATTCATCTTTGACGATGACAGAGGATACAGCAATATCTATCAGTATGACTTTGAAGGTAAAAGCGGGTTCCATAGTATTGTCGGCAATCAGGTGTCCGTTAAAAACAAGTTCACAGCAGAAAAAGATGAAATCCTTTCAGCATTTTCTACTTATTTCGATGTACCAACAAATTACACTGCTTCAATTTATAAAAATGGAGAATTGATGACAACCCAGAAAGGATTTTCTGAGATAGGTTATTACACTATACCATTAACAAATGAGGTTTCACTTAAAAAAGGCGACAACTTTGAGGTTGAAATAACATTCTTCGGAAACGGACAGACATATTTCCCAATCAGTTCGGCTAGTGAAATCAACAAGATTAATTTCGGTGAAGGCATTTCATTTTTCAAAACTACCGGTAACTGGAATGATTTATATAACTATGCTTCAGTATCTGGAGTTGCTTGTATAAAGGCATTCACCCGTACTGATGATTTATCTGAAATATCACTTGACGTTAATCCGTACAATCATTTCGACAATATCTATGTAGAAGATTTGGTCAATATCGGAATGGACATTGACAAATATTGTGATGTTGATGGAATCCAACGTTTAGTTGATGGTCTTGTAACATTCACAGTAAACGGAACAAACTACTTTGCAACAGTTGAAAACGGAAAAGCTACTCTAAATATTTCCTTTGAAAAGGAAGGAACATATGACATTACAGCACAATTCAAATCAAGCAGGGCAATTTCCAAAGTTGTTGAATTCAAAATCAATGTAGCTAAAACTAATAATAATTTGGTTATTCAAACTCAGGATGTATCTAAATTTTATGGAAGTTCTGAAAAATATACAGTAACATTTATAAATGACGGTAATCCTTTAGTTGGTGAAAATGTTAAAATATCAGTAAATGGAAAAGATTATGATGAAAAAACTGATGCAAATGGTCAGGTTGTGCTTGATTTAAGCGATTTGCCTGTTGGAGTATATTATGTATCTGCACAGCGTGGAGGTAAAGTTGTAACATCCAAGTTTGCAGTATTATCCACTATCGTTACTAATGACATGACACAAGACTTTTTCGATTCATATGTTTCTGCATCATTTTTAAATACTGATGGAAATGTGCTTAAAAATGCAGATATTACATTCAGTATTTCATATTATAATGTGAATTCAAATCCTATTGAATATTCCGCTGTTACAGATAATGAAGGTTTAGCAATTGCTAAAATTGGTAGTCCATATATTTTACCTGTTGAAAAGTATTCAGTATCAGTAGTTAATCCTGTAAGTGGTGAGAAAAAAGAATTCATATTGGATATTGCACAAATTGATTCTGAATGTTTACTTTCAGTTGTTCAGGACGGTTCTGATGTTATTATTAATGCTACAGTAGGTCCGTTGGGTATTCCTGCAACAGGTGATGTTAATTTCATTGTTCTTGGAAAAGTTTACAAAAAACCAGTTGAAAGTGTTAGAATAGGGAACAATAGGTTTTATATTGCCAGCTTAAAACTTGATAATTTAGCTGTTGGTAAATATACTGTATCTGCTACTTATTCTGGTAATCAAAACCTGAGGGTTTCTTCAGACAGCAGAGAATTTTCAGTCACTAAAAATCCTTATATATTAAATGCTGAAACTTTTGCGACTTATTATGGAGGATCATTTGCTAAGGCTACAATAGCTGATAGTAATGGTGATCCTGTTAAAGGTGAAACCGTTTATGCAACAATTCGAAATAATACATATACTGCTACTACTGATGAAAAAGGTGAAGCAAATTTCCTCAATTTGAATTTGGAAGTTGGGGAATATCCTGTATTGTATGAATATAATGGCCAGTCAATTGAAAGATATCTTTTTATTTACTCAACAATTACTATGGATGGTTCAGATGCAGAATATTTAAATTCCAAACTCGGAGCTAATTTTGAAAACCCATTTTCATATGATCTTTCTAATATGGAGGTCAAATTCATAGTTAATGGAAATGAATACACTGCAACTACTGATAGCAATGGATATGCAAGTGTAGATGTTGACTTACCTGTGGGAACTCACACAATTACAACAGTTAACACAAAAAGTGGTGAGAAAAAAATTTCCCAAATAAAAATCTATAAAACCACTCCTTCAATTTCAATATCCAAATCCAAACGTGATAATTCCATTTTCATAACTGCTGAAATTACACATACATCTGCAATGGGTTATGTCGTATTTACCATGGGATCAAACAAATACACAACTATTCTTTCCAAAGGAAAAGCTGTTCTGGCTTTAAGTGTTCTTGAAGAAGGTTCCTACAGTGTATATGCAAATTATATCGGAGACCCTAACTTCAACAATATAAAGTCAAAAACTCTGGATTTCGATTATGAAATTACAAATTATACATTAACCACTCAAAAGGTGGAAAAATATTATGGTGGTTCTGAAAAATTCACAGTTACTTTAACCAACTTCAATAAACCTGTTAGCAATGCTGTAATTCAACTTTTAATCAATGATGTATCATATAATATAACAACTGATGCAAATGGTGTTGCTACATTGAAAAGTGAATTAAATCCTGGTATTTACAGTGTTTTAGCAACCTTTGAGGACAGGACTGCTTTAGCTGAAATTACAGTCAAGTCAACAATAACCGTTGTTGGTGCTGTCGAGGATGTTTCAACAGATAAGTTAAATGTCGAACTTATTGATGGAAACGGTAATTTGATTAAAAATACTGCTGTTACATTTAAAATAAACTCCGCTGAATACAAAGCAACTACTGATGCTTCAGGTATTGCCAGTTTGGAAGTAGGTCTGAATAGGGGAGATTATAAAGTTACCATTATCAATCCTGTAACCGGTGAAAACAAGAACACTAATTTAAAAGTTACAAAATCAACTCCAACTCTCAGCTTATCACAGGTTAATGAAAACGGTGTTGATGTTTTAAAAGCGGTTTTACCTAAAGACGCAACAGGAACTGTTGATTTTGTTGTAGAAAATGAGGGTGAATATTCATTTGAATTGGATGGAGGTATTGCAAGACTTGAAGGACTTGAACCTGGTGAATATCTTGTAACCGTGAATTATCATGGAAATGACATATTCAAACCGGTATCAAAATCCACTACATTCGTGGTTTCAGAAGTCAAAGGGGTTATAACCTCTGTTTCAACTGTTAAAACCACATACGGTACTGCCAAAAAACTTGTCATCACATTGAAAGATTCCTTAGGAAATAATTTAATGGGTAGAATAGTAAAACTTAGCCTAAATAATAAGGTATATTCAGCACAAATATATTCAGATGGTATGGGCAGTATTAACATTCCTGCAAACCTTGTTCCAAAAACATATACTGCAAAAATAACATATAGTGGTGAGGAAGACATTTTAGGAACTTCCAAAACAATTAAGGTTGTAGTAAGCAAGGCAACTCCAAAATTAACTGCAGCGAAAAAGACCTTTAAGATTAAAGATAAAACCAAAAAATATGTGGTTACCTTAAAAACTGATAAAAACAAGGTTTACAAAAACCAGAAAATTACTATAAAAGTTAACGGTAAGACTTACGCTGCAAAAACAAACAAAAAAGGTCAGGCAACATTCAAGCTTACCAAACTAACCAAAAAAGGAACATTTACTGCTACTGTTAAATTTGCAGGAAACGCCTACTATAAGGCTGTAACCAAAAAAATAAAAATAACTGTTAAAAAGTGATTAATCTCACTTTTTAAATCTTTTTTTTAATTATTGATTGATGATTTTTTTCCAAGAAGCCTGTCATCCTTTTGATTGTAACCGATTGTTTTTCCGGTCTTTTTTGAATTTATTTTAGCCTTCACGGCCAGCTTGTCGGCTTTTTGGTTTAGTTTGTCTTTTGAGTGTCCTTTGACTTTTTTGAATGTAATGTTTATTGGCTGAATCAAATCCCAAATTGCTTTTATCAATTCAAGATTTTCAATGGTTTTGCCGTCAGATTTTTTCCATCCTCTGCGTTTCCATCCTGCTGCCCATTGGGTGAATATGTTGATGCAATATCCTGAATCGGAGCATATCTCGATTTCATCTCCTTCATCTGATGCATCTATGAAATCACGGACTGAAGCATAAATTGCATAGAGTTCCATTTCGTTGTTGGTTGTCAGAGGACATCCTCCTGACTGTTCAGCTATTATTTCATTATCGGCCAATTTGATGAATGCCCAACCTCCGGCTTCACGAAGGTATTTGCCGTTCTTCTTTACCATGGTTGCAGCACCGTCAGTATAATAATCGTATTTCATTTTAATCACATATATTATTTTAAGCAAATGATTATTTAAAATTTAACTCGCCAAATCAATCATGTCTATATACGCCTTGTTTTATTGTTTTTAGCTTTCAAATTAGTTAT